>NZ_DJIO01000137.1:0-34975 GCF_002433655.1 Thalassolituus sp. UBA6592
GCCAGGAAGAAATACGGTGTTACCGATTTACCCGCACGGATGCGGTCATCGGTGTTACGCATGGTGTTCTCCGCCATGGCCAGCGCCATTGGATCATCGCGCAGGCACTGTTCGGTCGCCGGGAACAGGGCGCCAAACAGATTGTATTCACGTAACAGACGCAGGGTATCCAGTGCGTTACCGTGCAGGAAGAGTTTGAGCACTTCCTCGAACAGACGGGCGGCCGGGATCTGTTCCAGCAAGGGTGCCATCACCGGAATGGGCTCTGCGGTCTGAGCTTCAATGGTAAAGCCCAGTTTGGCAGCAAAGCGGATGGCGCGCAGCATGCGTACCGGGTCTTCGCGGTAACGGGTTTCCGGATCACCGATCAGACGCAGACGTTTGTTCTGCAGATCATCCCAGCCACCGGCATAGGCGTGTACGCTGAAGTCAGCAATATCGTAGTACAGAGCGTTGACGGTAAAGTCGCGACGCATGGCGTCTTCATCTTTATTGCCGTAAACGTTGTCACGCAGAATCATACCCTGATCGCCGGTGGCGGCGACTTTGGCAGAATGATCTTCAGTCGGTGGTGCACGGAAGGTGGCCACCTCGATCACTTCGCGGCCAAATACCACATGAACCAGCTTGAAGCGGCGGCCGATCAGGCGCGAGTTGCGGAACAGCTGATTAACCTGCTCTGGTGTGGCGTCAGTCGCCACGTCAAAATCCTTCGGATTCAGCCCCAGCAGGGTGTCACGCACGCCGCCGCCGACCAGTAACGCCTGATGACCGGCATTGTTGAGGCGATACAGCACCTTCAGCGCATTTTCGCTGATGTTGCTGCGGCTGATCTGGTGCTGGTCCCGGGGAATCACTGTCAGTGGCGCCGGGGTCTGGCTGCGGCTGCTGCCGGACAGGCGTTTGATGCCGGCTTTAACAGTGTCAGTAAAGGATTTTATCAAAATGCTTCGCTTGGCTTTCGCTTAAGTAGAGAGTTACAAAGGCCGGAAGTTTACCCCTAAGGCGGTAACAAATAAATGTTTACACCGTCAGCGGCCTGATGGGCAGGAAAAACCTGAGCTGCAGACAAACAAAAAGCCGCATATAGCGGCTCTGTGACAGTCCCTGTTGTTATTATTCTTCTACCGTGGGGCGAACCGACTGTTTTGAATGAACTGATGCGGCGGCTTTATTATTATTGTTACCGGCTCAGAACGGCACATTCAAAACAGTGTGTTCATAGTTATCCCGGGATTTTTATTATTGTTAGTCCGGGTCGTGCCCGGCCCGTTATTATTTTTATTGTGGGCCGGATGTGGTTCACAGCGTTTGTTATTTTTATTGTTCGCTGCTTGCCATATATCTTAGATAGAGCAGGCAGCGTGCCAAAAAATTAAAATCCTTTAAAATCAGATGCTTATGGTTTTTTCGTGGCCCGATGTAACCTAAACTTAGCCTAAAGTGTTACGGCAATCGGGGTCATAGGTAACAGTTCAGGACAAGGGGTAACAACCTGTAACAACCAGGCCTGTTCCGTCTTAGCCTGCTGTCGTTTTCAGTACATCAGGTCAGAAATCTTTCTGTCGCGGGCTCTTTTCTCTGCAGGGCTGATCTGCTCATGCAGGATCTGTGGTCTCTCCCTGGGGACATTCTCAGGTTTTCCAGCTCGCTTCTCTCAAACACACCTCTCTCAAGCACACATCTCTCTGGCTCACTTCTCGCTAGAACACTTCTCGCTAGAACACTTCTCTCCGGCGCATTTCTCCCAGGCTGGTATCGGTCTGGCTGACAGGAAAGTCACTTATCGACGATCTTCGCGGAAATCCGGAGGCTGTTCTGTTGAGCACAGATAGTGGCAGGCACGTAACACAGCAAGCTGAAAATATTTATTCTGGGAGGGCTGTCGGGTGAAGAATAGTACTGAGATGGTTGTGCGGTTATGGATCTGGTGCAGGCTGCCAGCCAACAGACATCTCTGGACGAACTGAAGAGGTACAGAAGTTGAAGGTCAGTGCGGAACAGGGGGGGAGGTAGATAAGAAAGAGGATTGCTTTGCTGGCGAACGCCGTCAGCAAAGCAATCATCTGTCAGTGAGTTGGGGCTTGTTATTTTTATTATGAACTCAGGCCGTTTTGTTATTTTTATTTTGTTGGCCACCGCACTCAGGTTTTTTATTTTTATTTTTCAGAGTGCTTTTTTTATTGGTTTGTATATCTATAGCTATCCTCGTGCCAATTACTGATAAACTCATATAAGTCCTTTAAAAACAATAACTTATGGGTTTCTATGGGGAGTCTTTCAGAGCCTGTGGCGCGATAAGTGTTACCCTTATTGGCATGATATGACCGATATTTGGGTAAGTGTAACCGCTGTGGTTACACTCGTGCTACTTCTCATGGTCTGCGTGATTCTACTTATGGGTTGCTCAGGGATGGGGGCAGGCCTTTTTCAGGGGCTGGCGGGCCACAGTGTGATGGGGGAGATGGAGCATGCCACGTTGCTGGTCGGTTGTTTATTCGTTGTAGATTGGTTGCTGTGTGGGGACTGATCGATTGCTGATCGTTGCTATGCTGATCGTCGCTATAAAGTGCCGTTGAAGAATACTGCCGCGAGCGGGCAACAGAGATAAAGCGCAGAGAAAGACCGGCCGCCGGCAGCGGCAGCCAGAAGAAAAGCCGGTTGGTGTTACTTGCCTTTGCGGCGCGGAATTCCCAGGCGCTGGCGACGTTCCCACAGACTTTTGCGTGAGATACCCAGTTTGCGCGCGAGATCCGTCTCGGTCATGTTCTGCTCGTTTTCCAGCACAAAATGCACAAAGTAATCGTCCAGTGACAGATCCCCCTGTTGTGGCTGGTTGTCGGTCGCGCGGAACTGATCGTCTTCCGCCAGATGTTCTTTCATGCTCGGGCTGATATAGCGGTCCGGCGACAGATCGATGCCCAGAATACTGGCCGGAATCTCGTCTTCATCGGCCAGAATCACCGCCCGTTCCACCGCGTTCTCCAGTTCCCGCACGTTGCCGGGCCACTGGTACTGGCGGATGGCCTGAACGGCTTCTTCGGTGAAGTGCATCGGCTTCTGATGCATTTTTTCGCAGGCCCGGGAGAGCATGGCATCCGCGATTTCCACCACGTCGTCACCGCGTTCACGCAGGGGTGGCAGGTGCAGTTCGACCACGTTCAGGCGATAGTAAAGGTCTTCGCGGAATTCACCACGGGAAGCGAGATCTTTCAGATTACGGTGGGTTGCTGCGACCAGCCTGACATCCACCTGCCGGCTTTGCACGGAGCCAACGCGGCGGATTTCACCTTCCTGCAGTACACGCAGCAGGCGCGCCTGAGCTTCCAGTGGCAGTTCGCCGATTTCATCAAGGAACAGCGTACCGCCATCGGCGGCTTCAACCAGGCCCTGACGCATTGTGTTGGCACCGGTAAAAGCGCCTTTTTCATGACCGAACAATTCGGATTCGATCAGGGTTTCCGGAATGGCGGCGCAGTTGACGGAAATCAGTGGCGCGCTGGCGCGGCGGCTCTGTTCGTGCAGGGCCTTGGCGACCAGTTCTTTACCGGTACCGGATTCGCCCTGAATCAGTACGGTGGCGTCGGTGGGAGCGACTTTACTGATTTTTTTGAACAACAGCAGCATGGGTTCGCAGCTGCCGATAATGCCGTTGTGTGGGTATTCTTTGCTGACTTCATGGGTCAGCTTTTCTTCCTGAACCGGCTTCGCCGTCAGTTGAGATTCGGTCAGGATGCGTTTGACCGCCTTAACCATTTCTTCATGATCGAACGGCTTGGCGATGTAGTCCACGGCGCCCATTTTCATGGCATCCACAGCGGAACGCAGGCTGGCGTAACTGGTCATGATGAGTACCGGGGTGTTACCCGCCAGTTCAACCAGTTCAGTGCCCTGACCACCGGGCAGACGCAGATCTGAGATGATCAGATCGAAGGCATTAAGATCCTGCTCTTTGGCGGCATCCAGTGAATCAACATCTGTGACCTGGTAGTTATGACGCTGCAGCAGGCGGCGTACGGATTGACGGATAATGGCTTCGTCTTCAACGACCAGTATGTGACTCATACTATGGATTCCGATTCTTCTGTCAGGTTATAGCGTGGCAGGCTGACTTTAACACAGGTTCCCCGATCTTCCGCGACCGGGCTCTCTATTGATATATGACCATAGTGCTCTTCCACTATGTTATAAACCAGTGACAAGCCAAGACCCGTGCCCTTACCGACATCTTTGGTGGTGAAAAAAGGTTCAAAAATCCGGTCCAGTTTATCGGCCGGAATGCCGTGCCCCTGATCGGTGACACGGATGGTTACCTGATGCTCATCGGCCTCACTGGCAACCCTCACCTGCTGACCGCTGCCGCTGGCATCGCGGGCATTACTCAACAGATTAACAAATACCTGTACCAGCCGCTGATCATCGCCGAGCACGCTCAGTTCGTCATCACAGTCATTGACGAAGCTGATGGATTCGCTGCGTTTGCTCAGCCGCAGCAGCTGCATGGCGTCATCGACCACGTGGGCGATATTGACCGGTTCATGTTCTGCGGTCTGGTTACCGCCGTGGGCAAAGTTCATCAGTGACTGCACAATACGCGATACGCGCTTGGTCTGTTCCTGAATCTGGTTGGCCATCTCCAGCAGTTCCGGGTTATCGGTTTCATAGCGGATGGTCTGGGCAATGCAGTCGATACCGGTTACCGGGTTGCCGATCTCATGGGCAACACCGGCTGCCAGACGCCCGATGGAAGCCAGCCGCTCACTGTGCATCAGCTCTTCTTCCAGCATCTGGGTTTCGGTCTGATCTTCCATCAGAATAACGATACCGCCAGGCTGCCCGCCGGTGGGTTTGATCACCGACTTATGCAGGCTGAACCAACGCGGACGGGCACCGATTTCGACCCGTTTCTTGTACTGGTGCATGGCCTGACTGAGCACGAAGTCCTGCAGCAGTCCGCGCCATGGCGGCGGCAGGCGGGTCAGGTGCGAACCGGTAACTTCATCGGATTTGATGTGCGTCAGATCAGTCATGGCCTGGTTCCACATCAGTACTTCGCCGTCATCGGCCATGGAGCACACGCCCATGGGCAGACGCTCCAGCGTCTGGCGATGGTAGCGGCGCAGGTTATCCAGCTCGCCGGCAAGACCGCTGAGGCGATCGTGAAAGCCTTCCAGACGCTGCTCAATCTGATAGATGTCTTCGCTCAGCTCGGCATTTTCCTGGAAGGGCAGATAACGGCCGACGATATCGTGGGCCACGGTTGGTCCCATCAGGCCGGAAATATTGGCTTCCAGTCGCGCGCGCAGGCGGCGCAGGGCATACGGCCGGTCTTCATAGGACGGCAGATCCAGATCATGCAGTGCCTGATACACCTCACGTTCGGCGACATAGCGCCCCAGCGGTTTGCTCAGCGCGGTAATCACGTCGTTGGAGTTTCCTGCCATCAGTGGGCGGCGGCTGGGGCGCGACAGGGTATCGATAGAGCAGGCCTGGGCGGCGGAAATCTCTGACGCTTTCTGCTTGGTAACCAGACTGACCAGCACAAACAGCGCAGCGTTAACGCCGAAGGAAATCACCGCCGACAGATGCCAGTTGGCTTCGTTTACTACCGGCAGCGAGATGGGCAGTTTCCAGCCCAGCGCGGCCACGGAAAACGGCAGCAGCATAGTGTACAGCCACAGCAGAATGCCGCTGATCAGACCGGCGAGGAAGCCTTTGCGGTTGGATTTTGGCCAGTACAGCAGGCCAAGCACACCAGGCAGAAACTGCAGCGCGGCAACAAACGCCAGAATCCCCAGTCGTGACAGATCGAGATCGCCACCCATCATGCGGTAGAACACGTAAGACAGCAGCAGAATGCCGGCAATCAGGCTGCGCCGCATCCACAGCAGCCAGCGATAAAAGTCATGACGCGGGCTGGGCTTATGCACCGGCAGGACGATGTGGTTAAGCACCATGGCGGCGCTGGCCAGGGTAATCACAATCATCACCCCGGAGGCTGCTGCCAGACCGCCAACGAAGGTCATCAGCGTCAGGGCGGGGGATTCCAGTGCCAGACCTATGCCCAGGGCGTAGTATTCCGGCGGAGTATCCACCTGCAGATAAACACCGGCCCACAGAATTGGTGGTACTGCGATGGCCATCACCAGCAGCAGCAGAGGGAAGCCCCAGCTGGCAGGCTTAAGCGCATCGGTGTTGAGGTTTTCGGTGAACACCACATGGAACATGTGGGGCATCACGATGGCGGCGGCGAAGAACACCAGCAGCAGAGTGCGCCACGGCCCTTCCTGCAGCGGTTTATGCTGCTCGGTGAGTTGCTGGTGGTTGTCGATCAGCCATTGTTCAAGGCCGCCGGTTTCATGAAAGACACCGAACAGAGCGACACCGCCGAGCACCAGAATCACCAGCAGTTTGAGCAGGGATTCAAACGCCAGCGCGAATACCAGACCTTCGTGCTTTTCCCGCGGCGATACATGGCGGGCGCCGAACAGTACGGCGAAGATAATCATGATCACACAGAAACCAAAGGCCAGCGCACTGTCCGGCCATTCGCTGTTGAGCAATTGCAATGAATCTGTGATGGCTGTGATCTGCAGGGTCAGTGATGGTACCACCACGGCAAGGGTGAAAAGTGCGACCAGCATGCCTGCGAGGCGGCTGCGATAGCGGAAAGCCAGCAGGTCGGCGAGCGAGCTGAGCTGATAGATGCGGGTAATGTGCAGCAGCGGGCGTAACAGAATCGGCGACATCACAAAGGCGCCGGAAATGCCCAGATAATAGGCCAGATAGCCGTAACCATACTGGTTCGCCAGACCGACGGAACCATAAAAGGCCCAGGCGCTGGCGTAAACCCCAAGGGAGAATACGTACACCAGCGGATGGCGTACGATGCGTTTCGGCACCCAGCCACGTTCCACCGCATAGGCGGCAAAGAACAGGGTGAACAGATAGCCGAGAACAATCAGCCCCAGCTGATTGAGACTAAAGCTCATCATCACCCCGTTTATGATTCAGCCAGATATAAAATCCGATCAGCACAAACCAGATGGCAAAGGGCCGGTACCAGGCTCCGTGAGAGTCCAGCCACCAGTCCATGACGATGGGAGAGAGGAGATAAATCCCCACGAGAAACGCCATACCGAGGCGATAATCGTACATAGAATTCTGACAGTGCCCGCAATTCAAAGCAGCAAGAGTACCACAATACCCATCAGTGAACGCCAGCCACGCTGCATTATGCGCAATAAATGATCAATGACGGTGAACAGAAGACAGAGCCTCAGTCGCGGCAGAACGTATCCGGGGCGGCGATGCCCTGCAGACCTTTGAGTGCATCACTGCGCCAGTGGGCAATGGCCCAGCTGAGCAGTTCTCCGGCGGGTGCGCCGCGCAGCGTCTGCGGCGGCTGTTGTCGCAGCCATAGCAGCGCCGTAAACAGCGTGTCACTTATGCTGTCGGCGGCGATGGGGCGTGCCAGATTCTGTTTACTGAGCTTCTGGCCGTTGGCTTCCAGTGCCACCGGAATGTGCGACCACGCCGGCAATGGCTGATTCAGTGCCTGATACAGCAATGCCTGACGGGCGGTGGAGTCGATCAGATCTATGCCGCGCACAATATGGGTGATGCCCTGATCAATGTCGTCACTGATAACGGCCAGCTGATAAGACCAGGGGCCATCGCGGCGTTTCAGAACGAAATCGCCGATAGCACTGAAATCTTCGCACCAGCGTCCCTGTAAACCATCATCGAAGCAGAATTCGCCCTTCTCTGGTGCCAGAAAACGCCAGGCAATGTCCGCTGTTGCACAGCAGTGGCAGTTGCCGTGATGGGGTTTGCCATCCAGCTGTTTGCGTGAACACTGACAGGGAAACGCCTGTTGCTGGTGGATCAGACGATCGAGGTTTTGCTGATAAGCATCGTGGCGCTGACTCTGATAGCGGATTTCACCATCATGTTCAAAGCCATAAGCTTCCAGTGTACGCAGAATACTGTCGGCGGCAGTGGGGTCTTCCCGTGGCGGGTCAAGATCTTCGATGCGGATCAGCCAGCGGCCATGGTGCGCCCGGGCGTCGAGATAACTGGCGAGTGCGGCAAGCAGTGAACCAAAATGCAGTGGGCCAGTGGGTGATGGCGCAAAACGGCCGGTATATAAAGAAGGAGTATCTGGGGATAAAGCTGAATCAGTCATGTCAGCAGGGTAACGGTGTCAGTAGAAGCGACCCGGATACAGAACGTATCCGGGTTGCAGCAGCGATTAAACGCCCAGCTGTTTTTCTTTGATTTCAGCCAGAGTTTTGCAGTCGATGCAAAGGTCAGCTGTAGGACGGGCTTCCAGACGACGGATACCAATCTCTACACCACAGGCTTCGCAGAAGCCGTAGTCACCTTTTTCGATCAGATCCAGAGTCTTCTCGATTTTTTTGATCAGCTTACGCTCACGGTCACGGGTGCGCAGTTCCAGGCTGAATTCTTCTTCCTGACTGGCGCGGTCGTTAGGGTCCGCGTAGTTGTTCAGCTCGGTCTGCATATGCTCTTTGGTGCGATCCACTTCTTCCATCAGCTCCTGTTTCCAGTTGCGCAGGATCATAGCGAAGTGCTCCAGCTGAGCATCGTTCATGTATTCTTCGTCTTTGCCCATTTCGTAGGGGGTGAAATTCGACAGGGCAAATTCTTTGTTTTCTTGTGGCATCATGTTCTGCCTCACCTTCTGACCGGAAATACCGGAGGTCTGGTCCATGCGCCCCGGATTGACAGGTGTCTACCCCGGGCCCCAAATAAACAAGGCCGGGAAACTATCAGATAACATCCCTTCCGCCAACTGTTTATCTCTTCATTTATTGATGCTTATCGCGCATCTGGCACAATAGAATGCCAATTCCGTGCCGAAACCTTATGAAAACCTCTGACAATCTTTCTAATTCTTCCGGACATCCGGGTCACTCGCGCCGTACCTCAGAGGTGCGGCCATTTCAGGTGATGGCCATTCTGGCCCGGGCTCAGGCCTTGCAGGCTCTGGGGCGTGACATTATTCATCTGGAAGTTGGTGAGCCGGATTTCCCCACGCCGGAGCCGTTAATTGATGCCTCGGTGACAGCGATGAAAGCCGGCAAAACCGGTTATACCCCGGCGCTCGGTCTGCCCCAGCTGCGCCAGAAAATCGCAGATTATTACGCCGAGCGATTTGGCGTTCGTGTCAGTTCACAACGCATTGTGCTGGCTCCGGGGGCATCCGGTGCCCTGTTATTGCTCACTGCGGCACGGCTGGATGAAGGCCGTCAGCTGATGCTGGCGGATCCGGGATATCCCTGTAACCGCCATTTCGCGCGGGTTTTCGAAGGCCACGGCCAACTGATTCCCTGTGGCGCAGAACAACGCTACCAGCTGACGCCGGCTGATATTGATCAACATTGGTGCGCCTCGACTCAGGCTGCTCTGGTGGCGTCACCGGCAAATCCGACCGGTACCGTTCTGAGTCTGGAGGAGCTGGCCGCCTTGGCGGATGCCGTGCGCCAGAATAATGGCGGTGCAGCAGGCGGACTGTGGGTCGATGAAATTTATCAGGGGCTGAATTACACAGTTGAGCCGCAAACGGTGCTCTCCGTCGCCGATGATGCCGTGGTGCTGAACAGCTTCTCCAAGTATTTCGGTATGACTGGCTGGCGTCTGGGTTGGGCCGTGGTGCCTGAAGCCTGGGTTCCGACGCTGGATACCCTGGCGCAGAATCTGTTTCTGGCGCCACCAACCCCGGCGCAATACGCCGCGCTGGCGGCGTTTGAGCCAGACACCATGGCCATTCTGGAAGCGCGCCGGCAGGAACTGGCTGAGCGCCGCGAGTATATGCTGGCTGCTTTGCCTGAACTGGGCTTTACCATTCCGGTAGCGCCGGATGGTGCCTTCTATATATACGCTGATGCCAGCCGCTTTACCGCTGACAGTCTGAGCTTCTGCGCTCAGGTGCTGGAAGAAACCGGAGTCGCCATTACGCCTGGGGTGGATTTTGGTGAGTATCAGGCCGATACCCATGTGCGTTTCGCATTTACCACCCGTCTTGAACGGCTGCAGGAAGCTGTTGAGCGCCTGCGTAACTGGTTGTGAGGGGGCAATGAAATACGATGAAGCTCTGGTCAGTGGTCGCTTACTGCGCCGCTATAAGCGCTTTCTGGCGGATATCCGTCTGGATGATGGCCAGGAAGTAACCGCTCACTGTCCCAATACCGGTTCGATGAAGCACTGCGCCGACGCCGACAGCCGGGTGTGGCTGTGGGACAGCCATAACCCGAAGCGTAAGTATCAGCTGTCCTGGGAGTGGGTTGAGGTCGATGGTCAGTTCCGTGCCTGTGTGAACACAGCGCGGGCAAACCAGCTGGTTGAGGAGGCACTGAAAGACGGTGTTATCAGCGAACTGGCGGGTGATTATGACATCCGCCGCGAGCCCAAAGTCGCTGACGGGCGTCTGGATTTTCTGCTGTCTGCCCAGCAGAAGGGTGATGCCGATATCTATGTGGAAGTAAAAAGTGTCACCCTGCTCAGTGAAGAAACGGCGGGGTTGGGGACCTTTCCTGATGCGGTAACCGAGCGTGGACTGAAACATTTACGCCGTTTGCAGGCTCTGAAGGAAGAAGGTTACCGCGCGGTCCTGCTCTTTTGTGTACCCCATGAAGGCATTGAGCGGGTGCAGGCGGCAGCGGATATTGACCCCAAATACGCCGCAGCGCTGGCTGAAGTGGCCTCAGCTGGCGTGGAAGTACTCGCTTACCGGGTAACCTTCAGCGAGTGGGGCATGGCGCTGACGACACCGTTACCTGTGCTGATCTGAATACTGGCGGCCAGACGGCAACGGACAGAAAATAGCCACAGTCAAAAATAACGACAGTTAAAATTAATCAGGAGAAGCGTATGAAAGGCCTGAAATTCAAGTTACTGATACTGATTGTGGGGATTGTGCTGGGTGCCTGGGTTGGCTCCAACTGGATTCGCGAACGGCCCCTGCTGTCCAACCCGTTTGCTCCGGGGACGCTGACCGAGCGTCTGAAAGATTCCGGTTCCGACCTGCTCGACAGTGGTAAAGGTCTGATTGAAGACGGTGTGAATAAACTGAAGAACTGAGTTCAGTTTATTCACCGGATCGGGTTATTCCGCGCTTTCTGCGACCCACAACTCCCCATCGCGTTCCTCGCACGGCAGCGCGCTGAGCGAGCGCCCGGTACAGGGGCCGGAAATGCATTCGCCGCTGTCGATCAGAAACAGCGCGCCGTGCATGGCACACTGGATCAGCGACCCCTCGCTGTCGAGAAACTGATCCGGCTGCCATTCCAGATTGATCCCCAGATGGGGGCAGTGATTGCGATAAACGTAAAAGCGCCCATTCTTGCGCACGGCAAAAACCGGCTGGCCATCGACCTCGAAACCTTTGCTCTGGCCTTCCGCTATTTCACTGGTGTGGCACAATGCCCGCATTCTGTTTCCTCTGGTAATTCTTAATGAGCAATCTTCTGGGGCAAAAGCATATCCTGCCCCTGTGTCTGCTGCTACCTCTGCTGGTGATCATTCCCGGGCTGTTAAGCGGCAGTCAGCCACTCGAATGGCTGTTGCACGCCGACATCGGCCAGACTGTGTTGTGGCAGATCCGTTTACCGCGGGTGCTGATGGCCTTTCTCGTCGGTGCCTTACTGGCCTGGGCCGGGGTGCTGATTCAGGGCATGGTGCGTAACCCGCTGGCGGACCCGGGGCTGATTGGTGTGTCTGGTGGCGCTGCGGTCGGTGCCGCGCTGTTTGTGGTGCTGCTGGCATCCGGGCTGGCGTTACCTGCCTGGGGGCAAACACTGATGGCGTTTGGCGGTGGCGTACTGGCTCTGCTGGTGGTACTGCGTCTGGGCTTGCGGGGCAATTCATTGCAGGCTATGAGTTTTCTGATTCTGGCCGGTATCGCCGTTAACGTGCTGGCCAGTGCTCTGATTGGCCTGCTGTCCTATATGGCGTCTGATGATGCTCTACGCCAGATTACTTTCTGGTCGCTGGGCAGTCTGGCTGCCGCGGACTGGCAATGGGTGATGCTGATGGCACTGGCTCTGCTGGCCGGGCTGGCGTTCTGGCTGACGCGGCTGCGGCGTCTGGATGCGCTGTTGCTCGGTGAGGTGGAAGCCCGCTCTATGGGAATTCAGGTCAGCCAGCTGCAATGGCAGGTGGTGTTATGGGTGGCGCTATTTGTCTCTCTGGCGGTATCGGCTTCCGGCATGATCGGCTTTATTGGTCTGATCAGTCCGCATCTGGCGCGGCTGCTCACCGGCGCCGCACACCGGCGTATGATGCCGTTGGCGGTCACTATTGGAGGTTCATTATTGGTCGCGGCCGACACTCTGGCGCGCACTCTGATCGCTCCGGCAGAACTGCCGATCGGTATCGTTACCACCCTGATCGGTGCGCCACTGTTTATTGCCCTGATGGTCCGTGAAAAAAGGCGTTTCCAATGGTAACTCATACCTCTCCATCCATTCTGGAAGCGACCGGACTGACGGTCACACGGAATGAGGCAGACATAGTCCATGACATCAGTTTCCGTTTACCTGCCGGGGAGCTGGTGATGCTGGTGGGACCTAACGGCGCTGGCAAATCGACCCTGCTGAATCTGCTGGCCGGGTTGTCTCGCCCGGATGCCGGTTCATTGCTGGTTAACGGACAGCCGGCAGCGGATTTCTCGCGCACTGACTGGGCGCAGCGGGTGACACTGGTACCACAGCTGAGCAGCGCCGGTTTCCCGCTGTCGGTGCAGGAAGTGGTGGAGCTTGGCGGTCTGGCTCACAGTCAGTCTGTGGTGGCGCTGCGCAAAGAGGTTCAGCAGGCACTGAACGACTGGGACATTAACTGGCTGGCGAAGCGGGACATCCGCCTGTTATCCGGTGGCGAGCAGCAGCGCTGTCAACTGGCCCGCAGCTGGCTGCAGATGCAGCAGGCCGGTTCACTGCTGTGGCTATTGGATGAGCCGCTCAGCGCGCTGGATCTGCGCCATCAGCAGCAGTGTATGCACAAGGCAAAGGCATTAACGGCGCAGGGCAAGACCGTGGTGATGGTGGTGCATGATCTGAATCTGGCCCGTCACTTTGCTGATCGTGTGCTGCTGCTCAGTTGTGGCCGCTTAATGGCGGACGGCGCGGCAGCGGAAGTTCTGACGGCGGAGCGGGTGTCTGGGGTGTTTATGCTGGATGTCCGCCTGCAGGGGAATTATCTCGACTGGTCCTGAGACAGACTACAGCCTGTCTGGCAGGCAAAAAAATGCCCCTCATAAAGAGGGGCAAAGCAACCGTGATTAGCTTGATGAGAGAGATCACCATTCTGGCTGAGAGGGCCTGAATGCTGAACACCGGCGCTATCGCTAACGTCGATAAGCAAACGATAGTCATTCTCATTTGATGAGTCAAGAATAATTCTCATTTATTTTCACTTTTTTGTGTAAAGATTCCGGGTACGGGTATTCCTGCTGTGGTGCGGGCACAAAAAAAGCCGCATCAGCGGCTTTCTTCTGAGTAGTCCGTTCAGGACTCTTCTTTATCAATCAATTGTTGATTGATAATGGTGATACGACGGGCGAGGTTTTCGATCAGGTTTACTGCAGCTTTAGGCTGAGCTTCGATCAGCAGGACGAAGTCTTTCTGCGGTACTGCCATAATGGTACAGGCCGTTCTGGCGACTACGGTGGCTGAGCGCGGTTCACCGGTGAACACCGCCATAGCGCCGACCACTTCTTCTTCCGCTAGCTCACCGACTTTAACGCCATCGACAAACACGTCGGCTTCGCCACTGATGATGGTGTAGACCAGTTCCGCAGCATCACCCTGTTTAAGTATGACGTCGCCTGGCTGCAGGTTCTGGAAGCCAGCGGTTGGGCGTACCTGGTCTTTGAAGGTATCAGCCAGGTAGTTCATCATCTGGGCGTTCAGACAGACCAGTAAGTGACTCCAGTAGTGCTGCAGGCGCTTGTCGGAATAGATATGGCGCAGGAAGCGGTCACGCTCGATGGGGATCAGTTCAACATACTCATCAGTACGCAGCACCGGCATTGGCATATCAAACGCCTGGTGGATACCAATCAGGTCGCCCTCGTCAAAGCTCACCAGATTGATGTTGTTTTTGCTCAGATGCAGCATGCCATCATGAATCAGAAAGATCTGATCACGGTCAAACACTTCGTACAGGTCATCCACAGACTCCAGCGAGATAGGCGCAGTTTCAATTTCAAAGTCCTGCAGCAGGGCTTTGGTCAGCTGAGAAGTACGGCTGATCAACTGTTCAATGGTTTCTGATGGCTTGCCATTCAGGTACATGAGGTTCCCTCGTTATCGCCCGGCGGACTGTCTTAATAATGTTGCGAATATCGTTGCGTGAAGAAATGTACCTCAAATAACCGGCGCCTTAAATACAGAAAGTACAAGAAAAATAACAATGTAAGACCTTCAGGTCATAAAATATGAAAAATCATGCCAGAGCATCAGAGAATCAGCGGTTGTGACGCAAACGGATACCATGGGTAACGGACAGCAGAATTTCCTGTGCCGGGATTTCGGCCGGGAAATAGCAGCCACTGATTTTGGCATCGGCCAGACTGACGCCATCCATCATGCAGCCACGGAAGTCGACGCCGCGCAGGTCCGAACCACGGAAATAAGCATCAGTAAGATCGATGTCTTTCAGGTTAATATTACGCAGATCCAGACCGCGCAGGTCACAACCGCGCAGATTCACCGCCTGCCCCTGCTCTCTGGCATTATTAAAACCGGCAATGTCGTCGTGGCGCAGCATCTGGTACAGCGGATCCTGACTGATTACGGGAGTTGTCATACTGTCTTACCTGTCTGATAGCTTTAGACTGCACGTTTTTCTTAAAACGCACGCGACGCGCACCAGACACCGGTCCGGAACGCATTAACCTGAGTATAGAACGCCTGATGATTAACGCTTTTTTGTTGACCAGTAGCTGGCAGGACAGCACCGACAGCACAGAGCTGACCTTCTGGTGGCACACCCCAATTGGGCCGGTACGACAAAAAGTATTGCAGGACTCTGTATGTTTTATCGACAGAAAACATCTGCAGCGGGCGCAGGATTGCGCAGCAACGCTTAACTGGCCGGTTAAAATCCGGCCAGTGGCGTTGCAGTCTTTTGCTGCTGAACAGGCGGCGGCCTGTTATATGCCATCGGCCTATGTTTATCGTTGGCGCGATCTGATGGCTGAACAGAACATTGTGTGCCGGGAAGTGGACATAAGACCGACGGACCGTTATCTGATGGAGCGCTTTATTTATGGTTCGGCCGTACTTGAAGGCCAGCTGCAGCAGAATGCATCCGGCGGATCATTTTCTGAACTGACTGATGCCCGGATAAAAGCTATTCCACGGGTGGATGATCTGCCGCCCATGCGCGTTCTGTCGCTGGATATCGAGACCTCTTTTCCACGACGTGGGCAGCCTGATCGCTTATTTTCTGTCGGTTTTTATGCGCAGGACCTGCAACGGGTACTGATGATTGGTGATAGCGCAGAATCCACTCCACAGTTACAGTTTTTTGCTGACGAACTCAGCCTGTTGCAGGCTGCGCTGGCGCTGATTAATGACTACGACCCGGATGTCATCATCGGCTGGAATGTTGTGCAGTTTGACTTCGCTTTCCTGCGCAATAAATGTCGTGAGCATTCACTGCCTTTTAATATCGGCCGTGACGGCAGTGAACTCAGCTGGCGTCAGAGTAACAATAATCCTGACCGTATTTTTCTGCATATCGCCGGGCGTGTGGTGCTGGACGGTATTGATCTGCTGAAAAACGCCACCTGGAATTTTGAATCCTTTGCGCTGGATTATGTGGCTGGTGAATTATTAGGCGAAGGTAAACTTCTGCACGGCGAGCAACGCGGTGACGATATTGAATATTTGTTTGAGCACGATAAAAAAGCGCTGGCCGATTACAACCTGAAAGACTGTGAACTGGTACTGCGTATTTTCGCTAAAGCCGATCTGCTGAATTTCTCAGTTGAACGTTCGAACATGACCGGCCTGCTGATGGATCGTATGGGGGGCTCGGTAGCCGCCTTTGAAAATCTGTACCTGCCACGGCTGCATCGTGCTGGTTATATTGCCCCTAATATCGGTGAGGGTTATCACGAGCAGAAGAGCCCTGGTGGGCTTGTCATGGATTCACGCCCCGGGCTGTTTGAGCATGTTCTGGTGCTGGACTTTAAAAGTCTGTATCCGTCGATTATCCGTACTTTTAAAATTGACCCTCAGGGTCTGACCGAAGGTATGTTGCTGGGCGAAGAATCGGAACAGAATAAAACATCAGTGCCCGGTTTTTTTGGCGGGCGTTTTCATCAGCAGCATCATATTTTACCGGATCTGATCCGCATGCTCGGAGAAAAACGTGAGCAGGCGAAAAAGGCCGGCAATAAAGCGCTGAGTCAGGCCATTAAAGTCATTATGGCATCCTGCTATGGCGTGCTTGGCTCTGAGGGTTGCCGTTTCTACGATACCCGGTTGTCCAGCTCCATCACCAAACGTGGTCACCAGATTATTCAGCAGAGCTCGGCCTGGATTGAAGAGCATGGCTACGATGTGATTTATGGTGATACCGACTCGGTATTTGTCTGGCTGAAAAAAGACGTCAGTGCGGATGAGGCTGACAGCATAGGTAAATCGCTGGCTGCAGGTCTGAACCAATGGTGGCAGAAACGCCTGCGTCAGGAGTTTGCCATCGAAAGTTATCTGGAAATGGAATATGAAACCCATTACCGGCGCTTCTTTATGCCTTCTATCCGCGGCGAAGAAACCGGCAGTAAAAAGCGTTACGCTGGTCTTATTACCAATAGCGCAGGTGACGACGAAATGGTATTTAAAGGGCTCGAAGCGGTACGTACTGACTGGACACCGCTGGCCCGTCGTTTTCAGCGCGAACTGTACCGGAGGATTTTTATGCAGGAATCTTATGGTGACTGGTTACGAACGCAGGTGAACCAACTACTCAATGGTGAACTCGAACACGAACTGGTGTATCGCAAGCGTCTGCGGCGTCCTCTGGCTGAGTATCAGCGAAATATTCCGCCACATGCGCAGGCGGCCGCCAAACTGGAACAATGGCTGGCACTTAAAGGATTGCCTTCCAGATACAGCCGTCGTGGCGGCTGGATCGAATACCGTATTACCGCCGCCGGACCAGAACCCGTATGGCCGGATGGCAGTGACGGCACGCCGGCGGATTACAGTCACTATCTGGAAAAACAGTTAAGACCTCCGGCGGACTCGATCTTTCAGTTCACCGGTGATGATTTTAAAGCGCTGGCTGGTTTGCAGCTGTCGCTATTCTGATTAAATGGAGAAGGTATTTATGCGCACACTTTTGATTGATGGTGATAACGACGTCACCTATGGCGGCGCTGAACTGGTGGCCCGCTGGAAGGCCGACAGCAACGCACGCATCTGGGTCGATCTGTGTGAGCAGAATGATGATGCAGAACGCGCTTTGCTGGAAGATATGGGTTGTCATGCCCTGGCCGTCACTGATGCTCTGCGTGAGCGTCACCCGCCTAAAATTGAAGATTTCGATGACCATGTCTTTATTCTTTATCGGGGCATTAAAAGCTTTGATGATGGATTGAATCATGAAGGGCAGAACATAAGCTTCTTTATTGGCGAGCGCTTTCTGGTTACCCGTCACCCTCATGCCGCAATCAGCATTGACCGTATGATGAAAGATGGCGCTGCGCTACAGCTGAAGAAATCACCTGCCCATCTGGCGCTACGGATTATGCATACCTCGGCGGGTATTTATCTGGACACGGTCCTGGCCTTTGAAGAACGTCTGGTCGATCTGGAAGACGAGCTGATGGAGCAGGGTAATGATGAGCTGATGAAAGAAGTGATCGGTTACAAATCACGTCTGGTGAAATTACGCCGTACCTTCAATTATCACCAGAATATTACCGATGAGCTGAAAACCGGTGAATATTCGCTGTTCCCGGAAGGCAGTGCCATTGATCACGTCGTGATTGATCTGCATGACCGCTTCGAGCGGCTGCACAGTCTGATCAACATGTTCTATGAACTCTGTGGTGATCTGGTGGATGGCTATATTTCCATCACCTCACACCAGCTGAACAGCACCATGCGGGTTCTGACGGTGATTACTGCGATCTTTGTGCCACTGAGTTTTCTCGCCGGACTGTACGGTATGAACTTTGAGTACATACCCGAACTGAAAGTGCAGTACGGGTATTTTATTCTGCTGGCAGTGATGTTTATGCTGGCCGGCGGATTGCTGTGGGCATTCCGCCGGATGCGCTGGCTGTGATTCGGAAACTGTTTTAACGGCTCAGGCAAAGGCTGGCATCTGGTCGGTAAGAAAGACCAGTAATGCCAGCCAGAAAATAATCCCGGCAGCGAATACTGTGCGGGAAATATTGCGGAATTTTTCTTCCCGTGGCTGTATGCCTTTCAGGCGCATGGTCAGCTGAGTGGTGAAATTCACTGAGGCAATGTTCACCGCCAGCAGCGCCAGAGCACCAAAGGCCGAATGCCATTGTTGCATGGCGATCATAATCCCCAGTGTCACCGTCGGAGGCAGTAATGCCACGGCCACCATCACACCAACCAATACCGACGAAACGCCAGTGGTAATCGACAGTGCCGCTGCTGCACCGGAGGCCAGTGCCAGTGCCATGCTGCTCATGCCGACGTGCGTGCGGCTGTCGAGCTCATCAGTGATTACCAGATCCGGGTAGAGCAAGCCGATAATGATGGAAATAACCAGTGCCAATCCGATACCGGCCAGTAGTGTGGCCAGTGCGCGGCGCATTTCTTTCAGGTGACCTAAGGTTGTTGCCATCGACAGGGCAAGGTTGGGGCCCAGCAGTGGGGCGATCACCATGGCACCAATGATGACGGCCACGTTGTTTTCAATTAAACCGATGGCCGCCACAATCGTGGATAAGAACACCAGCATTATAAAATGCCAGTTCAGGCGGCTCTCGGCTGTGAGCCGGCTGGACAGGGATTCCCGCGTCATTGCGGTGGTTTTCAGGCTTTCATTGGGCAGCGCCAGCTCCAGTGGATAAACCAGTACCCGGAAGTTATTTTTCCCTTCCATCATGGTCTGCAGCTGATCGAGCACTTTCTGCGACTTTTCATTACCCAGCAGGATTTTAATCACCACCTGACTGTTATGCTGGCCACTGAGCCAGACATCGCTGACGTCGTTCTTTTTGGCCAGGCGTACGATTTCATCTTCGTTACTGGCGGGGGCTATGACTTCGATAATTAACATGATGGATGACCGCTATCTGCTTCCCTGAATGATATACGCTGACCAGAGTAGCAGAGCGCAATAAAAAAGGCTGCAAAAGCAGCCTTTTCAGTCATTGATACCTGTTCAGTCATCGCTGCCTGCGAATCAGAACTGATAACCCATGCCCAGATTAAAGCCATCAGCATTACCGGCATCATCATTCTGCAGCTGGTAGTCTGCTTTGAACACCACATCAGGATGTACAAAGTAGCTCAGGCCAAAATCCGTCTGTGCTGCATCCACATCTTTTTCCAGCGACCAGTTGCTCTGGCGCACGAAAACACCGAGCTGATCCATGGCTTTCCACGAGACTTCCAGATAGCCGCCGTCCTGTACATCTTTACCGGCGTCTTTGGCGTCATCGCCTTCGAGGTCCCAGCGCGCATACAGACCTTTAACGGTTACGTCAGCGACGGCATAAACAAAATGACCACCGAGCAGGGTGGCGGATTCGGCGTAAGAGGTTTCGGCGCTCTGATCCAGATCCGGCTGATACTGAGCATAGGCTGCCAGCTCCAGACCGGGAACGCCGGTGTATTTAATACGCGCTGTGGTAGCCAGATCGAAGACATCGGCATTGGATGTTTTCTGTTTACCGGCTTTGATATTAAAAGGTTCTGCGTCAGCGCTGGTGGTCGGATCTTCGGTTTTCAGGCCTTCTGACAACAGCAGATCATAGCTGATACCGGAGGCGAAGTTCTGACTGAACATAACGCCGCCCACATACCAGGTGGTGGGGATAACCGTGGTTTCAATCACCGGGCGTTCTGTGCCGTAGTAGTATACCGGCTCATGGGTTTCATTAATCAGGCCCACCGGCGTCAGCACGATACCTGTTTTTAACTGGCTGTTATCGTTCAGATCCATTTCAATATAGGCCTGTTCCAGCTCAACGGCGCCGTCACCATCCGAACCGGGGACGACTGTGTGTTCCACTTCAAATTCAGAGTGCAGGCGGATACGGTCGCTGAACTCGTAACCAACAAATAATACCCAGCGACGGAAATCGAGATTGCGCTGATCTTCACCATCAACGTCCAGATGGTTGTAGTTCAGTTCACCGTAACCACCGAAGTGTACTTTGCTGGTCGCTTCACTCTGGCCTTTTTCTTCTACCGCATCAGCAAGTATTTCCAGGCGGCTGTTGAGTTCCTGAATCTGTTGCTGCAGTTGTTCAACACTGACCTGATCGTCGGCGGCGTAAGCTGCATTGGCAAGAATCACACTGAGCAGCAGAGGTGTTTTTTTATTCATAATGTAGTCCTGTCGTCATTATCTTTGTTGGTTGTGGCTGCTGCTATCAGTCGCCATCGGAAAAATTAATACCCAGACTGACGTCCAGGCTGTCGGGAATTTCACGTTTAAAATTGCCGTCCAGTAACGCAGCGATAGCGTTAAATGAGGTGGCGTCCTGATCGGCAATGGCCTCTTCGGCGGCAGCGATATTAACTTCCACAGCATCAGCGTTGAGGCTGTTACCGGATGCTCGCATCAGGCTGTAAAGGGAGACGCTGGTATTGTCATTGCCGGCGAGTAACAGATTGATGGTATCGATACCGGCCTGAGCGTAAGCCCAGCTGTTGTCGGCCAGTTGCGCAACATTACTGACGGTGTCGCGGTTGCTCATGTAATCCAGATATTCCTGTGCAGAAGTAATGATGGCCGTCATGGCATCGGTACCGTCTTCCAGTGCGTTGCTGGTTAACATTTCAGTAAAGGATATTCCGGACTCGAGATACTCTGTGTGCCAGCCGTCGTAGACATGCTGAGCACGTTGTTGCAGCGCACCGCTTAAACCGACAATGGCGTCGCATTTGCGTGGCGTGGAAGATAATTCGGCAATAACATCTGCCGGCGTCTGACTGCTGCCATCCAGGGTCGAAAAGGCCGCAACTTCAATAGCCAGCAGACCGGTGCGGTTAAATGCCAGCGCAGTAAAATAATCAGTATTCAGCGTGCTGCTGCCAGTGATAGCGGTGGTCAGTGCTTCGCGCACCGTTGCCGTGTATTCATCACCGCGCAGACGGTATGAATCAATAAACAGGTAGGCTGGTGTGATCAGGTTGTCGGTTAAAGGGCCAAAACGGAAGGGAGACAAACTACCCCAGCTGCTGTGTGTGGTGCGCCACTGATTCTGTAAAGCAAGCAGATTTGCACTGTTAATATCACTGCATAAACTCTCAGCACGGCTGGTCAGAGTCTGTGTCTGAGCATAAAAGTCATCCACCGCAGGCACTATGGTTTGAGTGGTAATCTCTCCGAGCGCCAGTGTCAGTGAACCTTCACTGACGGCTACGGCGTCATTCTGCCGCTCGCCACCACAGGCTGATATCAGCATGGGTATCAGTATGGAGCTAAGAGTTACTGCGGATGATTTAAGGTAATTTTTTTTCATAAGAATCACGGTCAGTAAGGGTTAACTGATGAACAATCCGGTTGCCTGAGTTGTTATTGAAAACATATGGTTATCCCAGCGCATATTGTCGTAATTTTTTCGCAGGGATTTATTTTCACGCAGACTGATTGCAGATAACTGGCGTATTTCGCCAGCGGAATTAGACAGCACGAAATATTGCTCATCGCGGGTTTTGGTCAGACCGCAGACATCGTGAAAACTGTGGTATCCAACCAGCTCGCCGCTGTCGATATGCCAGAATCCGGCGATATCACCCCGTGGGCTGGTGAAGCCGGCGATACGTTCTTTATTATTGATAACCACGCTGCCCATATAATCATTAAAGTGACTGATCAGGGCATCCGGCGCCTGCAGCAGCTGCAACGAGGGTTCTCCGGGTTTATGAAGCGCGGCAAGAAAAACCAGATGATTATCTGACATGGCCGGACGCTGTACCTGGGTGGCAATGGCCACGGTACCATCATCGGCTACATCAAGATGGCGGATGCTGGCTTTGCTTTCGTTGAGCGTGTGCTGACTCAGTAATCTGCCGCTGGTGCTGTCGATATACACCAGTGAAGACTGCATGCTGTCGAGATTCAGAATTGTGCGGCCACTGTCAGGATGGGTGCGCAAACCACCATTGGCCACAACCAGCGTTTTTGCATCCGGCATTAAATGCACATCGTGCGGACCGATGCCGTGTGTTAAAAATTCAGCAATGATTTTATAGTTGCGAGTGTCGCGCAGTATCAGTTTTCCTTCGCCACTGCGGTAATCTGATTCGGTGGTAAACAGCACACTGCCATCAGTACTGAAGCAGCCATGCCCGTGCATATGATGTCCGGCAGGGGAGGAAAATCGCTGGATAATATTGCCGCTGCTGATATCGACCACGATGCCTTCAGTTCCCGGGCTGCGGGAAAACATCAGCATGATATTGGCCTGTTGCGGATGGTGTGCCGCGCCGTGGCCACGAAACCCGGATAAAACACTCGTTGGCTGCGCAGAGGTTGTCTGAGCATCAGCAGCGCTGATCCAGCTCATTGCGTAATGCTCTGCATCGCCTCCCTGAGCTGATACCCAGAGTTCATGTCCGGCGTTGTTCTCTTTTGACCCGGCAGTAAGCCCATGTACCAAAGGTGTGCCGGCAATGACCGGTGCTATGGCCGCACTGAACAGCGAGCCGGTAAAAGAACGGCGGCTCATCCTGTTTTGACCTGAACCCGGATTGGTCTTTTGCGATTTCATCATTGCCTCCATAACCTGTTTTGTGCTGTTTTTGCTGGAGATTTTTATAAAGATTCAACAAAGCGGATAAGCGCCATACGGCTGCTTTTATCCATCTGCAAAAAATTCTGCAGCGCGCCGCTGGCTTCACCACCGTGCCAGAGAATCGCTTCTTCAACGCTGCGCGCACGACCGTCATGCAGGAAGCTGTTACTGCCGTTCACCCGCTGAGAAAGGCCGGTTCCCCACAAGGGAGGTGTGCGCCATTCGTTGCCAGTGGCAAGAAAATCCGGGCGCTTATCCGCCAGACCGTCGCCCATGTCGTGTAATAAAAAGTCGCTGTAAGGCCAGATAGTCTGATTCAGCAGATGAGTATTGTTCTGGCTTGTTCCGGCTGTACTGTCACGGGTTATGAAGGATGGCTGATGACACAGGTGGCAGCCGCTCTGATAAAAAAGGTCACGGCCGTTTAATACTTCAGGATCATTGGCATCGCGTCGTTCCGGTACTGCAAGATTACGGCTGAATTCTGTCACCAGAGCTAACAGCTCAGCGGGTAATTCAAATTCGTTATTACTGGTACCATGAATCTGCTGATTGCATACCGCTTGAGCGGCAGTGCAGGGCTGCGATGGAAACAGTGGGTTACTGATGCCGATGTCGTTGGCAAACGCAGACGCTACGACCATGTCCATATTCGGACGATTGGCTTTTAAACCAAAACGGCCGGGAACAGTCTTCCCGCTCACCGCATCCCAGACTCTATTGACGCGCCCGGAAATACCGTCCTGATTGCTGTCGTCAGGGTCTGCCAGGCGGTCAATAGCCTGCTGTGGAATTGCTTCGATTAATCCCATGCCGTGAATTGCCGGGGCATTGCGCAGACTGATCTGCGTGTTTTCGTGCAGTGGCCCGTAACTTAAATAGCGGATATCGGCTTCGGGCCAGCGGATTTCCGTCTGGCTGCCATCCGCGTAGGTGATGGTTTTACTGTGCCAGTTGATATAAACGTAGGCTTCTGGAGAGACATCGCCTTTGGCATGAATCTGTTGTGGGTCTGAGGCGCGTAACTGGTGGTGCAGCGCAATGGACTGCCCCTGTAATTGTTCACCGTAAACCGGCTCTGGAATAACGCCAATGCGCGGATCAATATCATCAGGGCTTTCTGCCGGGATGCTCAGACGCAGAAAAGCATTAAAAACAGCCGAATTGCTGTCGTCCGGCAGGCGTCCTTTACCGCCACGAATGTGGCAGGCGAGACAGGCGCGGGCATTGTATAAAGGGCCTAAACCATCGCGTGCCGTGGTAATTGTCGGTGCTTTAACCCAGGGCTGTTCAGCCAGGGCTTTACCAGCAAAAAAATCAGCTTTTAAATCGTCCGGCAGGTTTTCTGCCACCTTATCAAAAGCCGGAAAAGGTTGAATAGATGTGGTGGTATCGCCACCGGGTTTCAGTTCTGATGCACTGACCGGCGGGCTTTTAATTTCTGCTGAACTGAGCTCTGTGTTATTGCTGTTTTCAGCATGGTTGTTTGCAACCTTATTGTTGTCATCATGACTCTCTGCAGAACAGGCGCTGAGCAGCAGTATACTGCTCAGCGCTGTAACGCGGGCGAATAGGTTCAGCTGCGTACCGGATAAATAATCAGATAAATAACCGTAAAACATGGCAGCCATTCGCCTCCCGGTTTATTCGCAGCTCAGTGATGAAACATCACAGCCGGTTGCGTCGTCCTGAGTAATGTCTGAGGTGATAGCAAGAGCATCCGCCAGATCTTCCAGCGCTTCACTTTCGGAGTACAGGGCCAGAATGGTGTTCTGCACTTCGCTGTTGCTGCTGTCCATTATCAGTACATCGAACGGTTCACCGTTACGCGCTTTGGCGTCAATAGCCTGATAGCGGCTTGCTGTTTCGGTCAGGGTTGCTTCGACTTCGGCTTTAATATCGCTCAGGCCTGCGTCGTTCAGATAATCATCGATACCGTAGCCTTCATAGGCGCGGCCGGTTTCATCGCCGGAACCTACGAGTCCATCCAGCGTACTGTCGTAACCGGCGTAATCGCCGTAGTAGCTGTTGGAAATACCTTCGGCGTTCAGCCAGATATCACGGTGGGTGTTATCGGAGAAACAGGAGTGCTCGTCTTCCTGCGAATTAGCCAGCAGAGCAATCAGCATACGTTCACCGGCCAGCTCGCCCTGAGCCAGAGTGCCCATACCGGTCAGAATTTCTGCCAGTTTGGTTTTGGCATCGGCTTCGTCTGCCACTGTGGTAAAGGTATCGTAAAAATTACCGTCGCCAGCCGGGTCCCAGGCATCACGGACTGTAGTGAGATCGGCAATCAGTTTGTCGACCACAACTTCGAGGAATTTATGACGGCGGTTAGAGGCCTCTGTGTTGTCAAATACAACGGAGCTGCCGTCGTATCCAGGCTGGAAATCACTAACAGGGCGCTGACCGCCGGAGGCAAAAGCATTTTCCGGTGATGCAGAATCTTTAACCGCTTCGGTTTTTACCGCTTCGTCACGGTCGGTGCCGTCAGTAATAGCAGCGGAATCATTCAGGTCCTGCCCCCACAGCATAAATTCGATGGCGTGGTAGCCGGAAATAACATCGTGGCCGTCACCGGCTTCGGAATTGTCTTCCAGTAAGGCGGTATTAATTTCGATACTGGTGTCACCGATGATGTTATCGGACGGATTGGCATCGGCGTAAGCCGCGGTAATTTCATTGGTGCCGGATTGTGCGTCGGCTTCACCTATGCCGTCGATGGTGGTAAATGCACCGACCTGATCGTCGCCAAAATCACCGTAAGCACTGGTATCGACAGTAACGTAGTCAATCAGAGCTTCGCCCAGAGGCCAGGCGTTAATCGCGCCTTCCGGACCTTCTTCGTTGTCATCCGGATAGGTCGTGGAATCCACCGGGGTAGCGCGGAAACGATACACCTCGGTCTGACCATAAGGTTCGCGGGCGACCAGCCAGGCTTTGCGGGCAGCTTCCAGATTGGCTTGTGAAGGATCTGTGCGCAGGGCAGTAAGAGCTGTTTTCAGCGCCTGAGCGGCATCAACGGCATCGGCGTAAGCGCGGTAAGCGATGGTGGCATTGCTTTGCAGAATTTTGCCGACATTTTCGACATTGATCTGATGGCTGCCGCTGCCGGTATCGTCAGAAGACGAGGATGAACCACCGCCGCCACCACCACAGGCAGTCAGGAGGGTTGCAGTAAAAACGGCCGTAGCCAGGTGCGTCAGTTTCATCGGAATCTCCTTGTCAGATACCAGTTTTTCGTTGTTGTTCGGGTGAGCGTGCATCCGTAGCGATAAAAAATTGATCTGGGGAGCTATACCCCTAGTTCGTTTGCGGATAATATTCGTGTTACGAACGATTATCAACAATAACTAGATTCTCAAATAATTAATAAAAATATCGATAAAGATCGGGCAAAGAGAATGAGAGTTTGCTGAGAGGGATGAGCTGTGAAGAAATATTATGCGAATAAAACTGCGCTGCTGACGGCCGTGGCGCTGTTGTTAACGGCCTGCGGCGGAGGTTCTTCCGGCGGGTCAGCATCATCTGCCGAACCTGTGTTCAGTTCCCAGACGGAGCTGGGTAAAGCGCTGTTCAATGATGCCAATCTGTCGGCTAACCGCACCCAGTCCTGTGCCACCTGCCACGATCCGGATCATGCCTTCAGTGATGCACGAACCGGTGCCGATGGTCATGTGCGTGCAGTGTCTCTGGGGGATGACGGTGTGTCATTGGGGGACCGTAATGCACCGACGGCAACGTATGCCATGTTCAGTCCGCAGTTTAATGCTGATACCACACGCCAGCGTTTTAACAGTGAACAGCCGGATTACAGCGGACCTGTTGGCGGTCAGTTTCATGATGGCCGGGCGGCAACGCTGGCAGATCAGGCGGGTGGGCCGCCATTAAATCCAGTTGAAATGGGCATGGCCGATAAAGCAGCGGTGGTTGATCGTCTGCGCGCTGATGCCAATTACAGCACGGCGTTTGAATCCTTTTATGGCGCCGATATTTTTGCCGATACCGATGCTGCTTACACGGCCATGACCAGAGCCATTGCGGCGTTTGAACGCACGGATGAACTGGCAACCTTTGATTCTGCCTATGATCGTTTTTTACAGGCACAGGACAGTGGCGATAACGTCGCCAGTGCCGAATATCTGTTTTCCCGTGCTGGTGCCGGGCGGGTATTGTTCTTTTCGGTGCAGTTTACCAACTGCGCCACCTGTCACCAGTTGAATGCGCAGGGCAGCAGTACAGAAACCTTCAGTGGTTACGAATATCACAATATCGGTGTGCCGGTTAATTCTGCAGTGCGGGCCGCTAATGGCTCGGATGCAGAATTTATCGATACTGGTTTGCAGAATAATAACGAAGCGGTCAGCGCCGATATTCACAAAGGCAAATTCAAAGTACCGACGTTGCGCAATGTCGCGGTTACCGCGCCTTATATGCACAACGGCGTATTCCGCGATCTCGAAACTGTGATTCATTTTTACGATCACTATCTGACCGGTTCAGAGCGTCAGACCAACCCGGAAACCGGTCTGCCCTGGGCTGATCCGGAAGTAGCCGCTACCGTCAGTCTGACTGAACTCAGCGATGGTGATTCGTTAAATGATGAAGAAGTGGGTGACCTGATCTGTTTCCTGCGCTCGTTAACCGATGCCCGTTACGAAAGTCTGCTGCCGGATGATGGTCTCTGTGATTAAGCCGTTTCTATTTTTGCTGACCGCGTTTTCTGCCGGCATCGCGTTTTCTGCCGGCATCGCGTTTTCTGCCGGCATAGCACAGGCCGAAGAATATCTGAGCCCGGCGGATTTTTATGCTCAGGCATTTTCTGCAGAGGCTGTGGATAACGCGGAAATTAAAACGCTGTGGCTGAAAAAAGAAGATAAGGCCGAGGCGGAAAAAATCTTTGCCCATCCCTATGCCGGTTTGCGTGTGCGTTACCGTATACAGGGCAAAACCACTGCCTGGGTTATGGATGAAATTGGCAAAGAAAAACCGATTACTATTGGTGTGATCATTGATGGGCATCAGATCCGTCAGGTGTCCGTACTGGCGTTTAATGAATCCCGTGGCTGGGAAATTAAATATCCGTTTTTTACTGACCAGTTCCGCGGTCTGTCACTGCAGGATGATAACCATCTGAGCGACAACATTGACGGTATTACCGGTGCAACTCTGTCGGTGAATGCCGTACGGGCGGTGTCGCGCTGGGCACTGTATCTGAACCGTCAGGTGAATACGTCTGCCACCAAAAATCTTGCCCACGAATAACGGGAGTTGCTGAATTATGTCGCCGTTGATCAGTGCCTTTTCACGTTTGGCTGGCTGGATTAAATGGCATCGCCGCGCCGGGCTGCTGGTCGCTCCGGTTCTGGTGATGGTAGCCGTCACCGGTTTATTGATTAATCACAGTGAGGATTTTGACTGGCATTCTGAGCCAGTGTATTCGCCGTTTATTGGCTGGCTTTACGGTATACCGCCACAGCGGATTCAGCAGGGTGTCCGTGTCAATAATGACTGGCTGGTCCAGGTTGGCGACGATATTTATCTCACTTCAGAGGCGCGCCGCACGGGTCTGCAGGAGAGTGCATTACTGCAATGCCGCAAAACTGCCTTCAGTGCAGCGTTGTGGCAAATGGGATTTTTCGTGCTCTGTGACCACGGCCTGAATCTGTACCTGAGCGATGGTCAGCTGGTGGAAAAAATCACGGAGTTACCGCCTCAGGCGATGGTTGCCGGTCAACTCACCGGCGAAAACGGCGGCAGCTCTGTTGCTCTGCGTTCCGAAACCTCGGCCTGGTATCTGGATGAAAACAGCTGGCAGTGGCAGCCATTGAATGTTGATGATGCCAGTGAGCGGGTGCAGTGGTCAGAGTCAGTAGTCTTACCGGATATACTGCTTAACCAGGTGAATGCGGCTATGCCGTTGCCGGGCTTATCACTGGAGCGGGTGCTGCTGGATTTACACAGCGGGCGTTTGTTTGGTCAGTGGGGAATCTGGGTGGTGGATGCCAGTGCGGTGCTGATGTTGTTTCTGGCATTCAGTGGCACGCTGACCTGGGCGATCCGTCAGCGACGTAAACGGCGCTGATACAATTGGCAAATTGATCGGCTTACAGTGGCGGGCTACACTGGCGGCGTTTTCATACAGCCTTTGTTATTTCTCAAGCCAGTTAACGCCAGACTTCTTTTATGTGCCCCATTCCTGTTCCTCCGGTGCCGTCCGCTGACGAAACCTCGGTTACCCGTCTGCGCCGTGAGCAGCTGGCTAAATCGACCCGTGAATTTCTCGCCCGTGGTGGTCGTGTTGCACGTTGCGACACCTGCCTGCTGGCACAGGCGCATTGTATCTGCGATCAGCGTCCGGCGGTTAATAAAGAGCTGCCTCTCGCGTTTCTGTTTCTGATGTATCAGGGGGAAGTGTACAAGCCGAGTAATACCGGGCGTCTGATTGCCGATGTCATCGCAGATAATCATGCCTTTCAATGGCAGCGTACGGTGCATGAACCGGCCTTACTGGCCTTATTAAAAGCCCCGCAGTATCAGCCGATTGTGGTGTTCCCACATGAATACGCTGACGAGCGCCCGTGCATTCATTCACCCACTGAATTACCGCAAGTTGCCAGCGGTGAGAAAAAGCCATTATTCGTCATGCTCGACGGTACCTGGCGGGAAGCGCGGAAAATGTTCCGCAGCCCCCATCTGAATGACTTGCCGGTATTGGGTATTCAGCCGACAACCATTTCTCAGTATCAGTTGCGTGAAGCCTTTCATGAGCATCAGCTGTGTACTGCGGAAGTCGGCATTGAAGTGATTCGTCTGGCCGGGGAAGACGCTGTAGCCGATGAACTGGCGCGTTACTTCACCGTGTTTCGCCGCAATTATCTGGCCGGTAAAGCCAATATCCGCACTAAGCTCTGAACGGCTGCGCGCTCAGCAGCATTCCTGCTCAAGATCCCACAGCAGGTTGTACAGGGCGTCATCTTCCAGGGTTTCCAGATAGGCGTAGAGATTGTTCATCTGTGCGCCGACAAAATACAGGTTGTCCTGATTCAGTTTTGCCTGTTGCTCACGTTTCTGGCGGAAGTATTCCTGCCAGCGCGGGTCGCCGTGTCCCTGAGTGATGTGATTTTCCAGTTTCTGCATAAATTCATTGGCGTTGCGGTCACATTCGATACCGCAGAAGGATACGTAACGGTCCGTCTGGCTTTTGGACTGGGGCTGGGTACTCATGGTGTTCTCTGAACTTGTCTCCACACTCGTCTCCACGCTTGTCTGTCTGCATTAGTTATATGCAGGAATTCGCTGTGCCGGGTTATTGAATTTTCCTTATGGGCGACACTCTAGCGGTAGCGGATTCTGGCGTCTGTCAGCTGGCTGACAGTTGTTGCAGGTGGGGGACATTAAGCAGTTGCAGATGAAGGCGGTCCGGGCGGGCAAGAACCTGTTCTTTGATCAGACGGTTGAGCAGGGTCGACAGCGTCTGGCGCGAGGTGCCGAGCAAACTGGCGAGCAACTCGGTGTGGCCGGTGAGCTGAATGATGTCGTTATTATCCGCCGCGTTCTGGTCGCTGTGTTCCAGCAGTAAGTAGCGGGCAAGCCGCGACTCCACCGGGCGGAAAGCCAGATCTTCAATCAGATTGGTGGCCTGGTGCAGCATCATGCCGACTTCGCGTAATGCAATCAGCGCCAGTTGTGGGCGCGAGCTGATCAGTTCATGCAGCTGCTCGATAGGCCAGCTGCTGATGTCACAGGGGCTTAGCGCCTCGACCCAGGCGCGGGTGTGGGTAACGTAAATACTGCCGGGTTTGAGCCAGCCCAGTGTCAGTTCCTTCTGCTCGCCGGACAGGCAGATACGGGCACTGCCTGCCTTAAGCAGAAACACCTGATTATTGCCACTGTCAGGGCGCGAGATCATTTCACCGCTGGCAAAGTGCCGGTCGTTACCGGCCGGCAGCTGCTGAATCCAGTGCAGGCTGTTGTTTTCGCCAGTGTCGTCGCCGGTGCTGTTGCCGCCGGGCGACCCCATACTGACGGAGGAAGGGTGAGGCATGGCAAATATCCATACATGATGTCTGGATACAGAGTGACTGAGTTCGCCTCAGCTGCGAAGTAAAAGTGTTGTGACGGGCTAACAGAGCGAACAATCCGCGCAGTTTTTTTCCTGCTGTTAAGGCGTACTGAGCAAAGCTGGGGAGGGCTTAACAGTCGCGGTTAAAAATCGCGCACTTTACCGCGCATACTTTTGATGCTGCCGCGCTGGGTTTTCTGATCCATGCGTTTCTTTTTTGCTGAGCGGGTGGGCTTGGTGGCAATGCGTTTGGCCTGCACCTTGCCTACGCCCTGAATCAGCTGCTGCAGACGCTCAAGGGCATCCTGACGGTTCTGCTCCTGGGTGCGGAACTGCTGTGCCTTGATAATCAGTACACCGTCGCGGGTCAGGCGCTGATCGTTCAGCTGCAGCAGTTTTTCTTTGTAAAACTCCGGCAGGGATGAGGCTTTGATGTCGAAGCGCAGGTGGATGGCAGAGGAAACCTTATTGACGTTCTGGCCACCGGCGCCCTGAGCCCGGATCGCGCTCATATCGATTTCGCTGAAGGGGATGTGCACGGCGCGGCTGATAAAAAGGGGATCGCTGATATCGTTCATAGTGGTTCAGAGTCAAAGCGGACAGCAAGGCTAACGCGTTACTGTGCGCTTTTCAAAAGTCTCTGCTCAGCCTACCGGTACATCGGCCAGATGATAGGCAATGGCCCAGAAGTGACAGAAGCCACCGGCAATAACAAATAAATGCCAGATTTCATGGAAGCCAAACCATTTCGGCCAGGGGTCCGGCCATTTGGTGGCGTACACCACGGCGCCCACGGTGTAACAGATACCGCCATAAGCAATCCAGCGCAAAGCATCAGCGGGAATCTGATCGACCACCGGCCAGACAAACACAACCAGCCAGCCCATCAGAATGTAAATCACGGTAGAGAACCAGCGCGGTGCACTGATCCACACCACTTTCAGTACCACGCCAATAATGGCCAGCGCCCAGACCACGCCAAACAGCCACCAACCGGTGGGGCCATTTAACGGTACCAGACAAACCGGGGTGTAAGTCCCGGCAATCAGCAGAAAGATGGCCATGTGGTCCACGCGTTTGAGCCAGCGGATGACATCATCGGAAGCATGAATCAGGTGGTAAACCGTGCTGCTGGCAAACATGGCCAGCAGGGTTGCACCAAAAATCATAAAGGAAACCATGTGCCACACACCGCCGTGAACGGCAGCCTGAGCAGCAAGGATACAAAGGGCGACGATGGCGAAAATTGCGCCGGCCAGATGAGTGAGGCCGCTTATGGGTTCGCGGAATACTGAGTGCATGTGGAGTGCCTGACTGCTTTCAATAATGACTTTGCAACGCGTCTGCCGGCAAATAAAACCGTTGGAACTGGCTAACGAAAAACAACGCAACGGATTCTGTTTCTTTAAGTTTGTCGCCGGGAGCGTACCATACGGCTTCATCTGACAATCAACAAGGTCGATTGTGCCCGAAATAAAATCATCCGCTGGCCCGAAAGCACTCTCACAATGGAGCCTGTATCTGGTCCGTACTGCATCCGGCTCACTTTATTGTGGCATCACCACCGACACTGAGCGGCGCTTTGCTGAGCACTGTGCCAGCGGGGCAAAATGCGCCCGTGCCCTGCGTGGACGCGGGCCGCTGCAGCTGGTTTTCCAGCAGCCGGTTGGCGATAAAAGCATGGCGCTGAAGCTGGAATACCGGGTTAAACAATTATCTAAAATTCAGAAAGAACGTCTGGTGCGCGGCGAGCGCAGTCTGCCGGACAGTGACTGACAGCAAGGCAGTTATTCTCTGGCAGGTATTCATATCGGTGGCGCAGACGGCATTGCCGGTCAGGCCAGGGTACTGCTGAATTTGTCCTGAGCGGACAGGTGAAACACAAATAAAACCATGGTACAAGAAGTGTGATTCATCCGCTGCTTTTCCGGACAGGGTGAGTGTTTCCGTGTTTCCGGATTACCGGCTGCTGCAGTCAGAACAATAAAAATCAGAATAATAAGAAAAGGTACCACCATGCTTCTCTCCTCCTGCATCAGCGCTGGTCTCTGGCGTGTTGCCCTGCTGTTGCTCAGTGGCCTGTTACTTACATCTTTGACCGCGTGCGCGACCAGTAAAAATATCGTCGTGCAACAGCCCCGGGTGTTTGCACCTGTGTTGAGCAATGACAGCCAGCAGGCAACCGCCTGGGCTGTTTCTGTGGATATTACGCCGCCACCGGGCATGCCCATGGGCGGTTATTCGGTGATGGCCAATCGCGGCCAGGGATTCCGTACCCGCATCAAAGCTCGGGTGGTCTATCTGAATGATGGCAAAGGCCAGTCGCTGGCGCTGGTGCAAACGGATCTGACCGCCGCTTCGCTGTTGCTGCAGCACGAGGTGGCCAGCCGGGTTGCTGCACAGACTGGGCTGCGCCCGGCGGATATTGCCATTACCGCTTCCCACAGCCATTCCGCGCCGGTCAATTTCTTCGACAACGATTTCTACAATAAGCACACGTCCAGCGGTCAGTGGCTGGAGCCTGAATTTCTGGAATTTGCTGCGTCACGCATTGCAGCGGGAGTTATTGAGGCGCACGGCAAACGCCGGCCGGCAAAAATCGCCACCGGCAAAAAAGATATCTACGGCTATAACCGCAACCGGGCGCTGGATTCTTACGTGCTGAACGCTGACGCCGGTGATATTGACCTGAACGATGAGCAGGCAAAATTCCGCACGGTGAATCCTTCGCTTTATATGGTGCGCATCGATGTGGCGGCGGATTCCGGCGAGTACCTGCCACTGGCGGCTTTCTCCAGTTTTTCCGTCCATGCTACGGCGCTGACGGCACCGGTGGAGGTGTATAACGCCGATCTGTTTGCTTACGCACAGAAAGATCTGGAATGGCAGATCGCCGCTCAGTATCAAACGCCCTGGCCGGTGGTTCATGCCCTCAGTACAGGTACTCAGGGGGATATGGCTCCGGCACTGGAAGAACATGGTGATAACTGGCTTGGTCACTTTGCCGTTAACTGGAAGGCTGCGAAAACGCTGGGACAGGGCATTGGCAAAGAAGCCATTGCCCTGTTCGAATCACTGCAACCTGAACTCAGTAACGAGGTCACGCTGACAGCTGCGGCGCGGGAGCTGAATATCCGTGACCACAACCGCATTGGCGATATTGAGATCTGCCATGATGCCGCAGTAGGCAACGCGTTGGCCGCCGGTGCTTATGAGCGCCGTACCCCCTGGCTGACACTGGTGCCGTTTTTTCATGGCGGCAATGTGATGGCGCGGCGCTGGTGGTTTTTTACCGATGGTTGTCAGGGTAATAAGCGGCACCTGGGCTTTTCTTTTCTGCAGCCCATTCTGGAACCGAAAGACAGCTTCCCGGATACCGTTATGTTCCAGTTGCTGCGCATCAATGACATGGTCATCCTCCCTGTACCGTTTGAATCCACCACCGAAGCCGGGCGCCGTATGGCGGCGGCCGTTAAGGCGGAACTGCAGGCTGACGGACAGGACGCTAAGTATGTCTGGGTGGCCAGTAATGCCAACGGCTACTTTGGTTACACCACCACACCGGAAGAGTACCGCCGGCAGAACTACGAAGGCGGACATACCCTCTACGGCCAGTTCTCCACCCCCTATATTGCCGCTCAGCTGGGAGCGCTGGCCCGTGATCTCGCCCATCACGGCGAGGTTCAGGAATATCTGCCCGCCTGGCAGTACCGCTTAAAAGTGAACGACTTTCTTGCTGATCCGCAGCCAGCACAAGGGCAGCGCCGCTGGCTGCTGGAACCAAAGGTCCGGCTTGCACGGGCCAGCAACGAAGAGGATTACATTGCCGTGCGCTGGCTGGATGTCGGGCCGTCGCTTATCGCCTTTGACCGGCGTCTGGTCAGCGTCGAGCAGCGGCTGGGCTGTGAGTGGCTGCCTTT
>NZ_DJIO01000155.1:0-92770 GCF_002433655.1 Thalassolituus sp. UBA6592
GATCAGGTCTGAACTAATTCAATTGAGGTCATCGTCAAGCTCTTATTCGAAAGCCCCGGTAGCTCACGCTATCGGGGCTTTTTTCTGTCCTGGAATCTGATCAGACATATTTTTAAAACGCGTTTATAGGTCAATGCCTCTATACGTCGGATGACGCCTCCGGCTTATCCGACCTACGCGGGTTAGCTGCTGTGGATGGTGTTCAACGGTCAACGCCGAATATCTCCTTCATCCTTTTGCGGCTCTGCAATCTGAAAATAACCGAACGTAAGAATCCGATCGTAGGTCGGATAAGCCGGAGGCGTCATCCGACGTATAACCGGGCTGGCGTATCCGGATGCTTTTTATCATTTCTGCTTTGAATCTATTCTCCTAATCCCCGGCAAACATTCCTGTTCTACATCCATTTCTCCGTCCACTCTCTGGCTTCATGCCTCAACCCCCAACCCCCAACTCCGACAATTCTGGTTTGCTGACGGAGTCACCGGATAAATAAATACTGAAAATTCATATCACGAGTAACAGTGATGATCTGCATTTCAGCGGGACCAGGGTGCACTACGCAATACCTTTTCACCCTCAGCCACCGAAAAGCGGACCTTTGGTAATGATATACAGCTTGTTAGTATTGGCCTGATGTAATAACTTCTGCCTGTGCTTCTGTCCAGGAAGGATCCGCACATCTGATCTTTCTGTTGGCAGAGGTATTCCGCTTGTTCCGCTATACGTTGTTTCTGATCGTCTCTTTACTGTCCACACACAGTCAGGCGTTCGGACTGAAAGACTGTCAGCTGGATGCCACCAAACAGCAGGCCAGTATCGCCGAACACCTTTATGGTGGTGCTCCGGAAGATGCTGTTATCTCTCCCCGTCATGGTTTTGTATTGAATTACAACGCGCAGCTGCATGTGCCCCATTGGGTCGCCTGGCATGCTGTTGCTGCCTATCGCGATACGCCACAGCGCAAATCCCGCTGGAGTACTTTCCGTACTGACCCGGAGTTTGGGGATGTTAAAACCAGCGACTACACCGGCTGGTATGACAGTGCTTTCAATTTTGCCCGTGGTCACCTGGTACCGTTTTATATTTCCGGTGGTGATCGCGATCAGGACGGTATGGATGCTGAGTTCGAAGACTCATTAAAAGTCGAAGATCCGGATGATGCCTGTACTGTTTATGAAATCAATGCGCTGTCCAACATTACGCCTCAGTATCATTCACGCTTTAATGGTGAGCAGGGGCTCTGGTATCAGCTGGAAACAGCAGTGCGTGAGCTGATTGACGATGGCAATGAATTTTACCTGTACGCCGGCACGGTATTTATTCCGGGGGCTGACATCATGAAGATTGGTAATCGTAAAGAAGCGCCAGAACAGTGGCAGATCGGCGTGCCACATGGCTTCTTTAAGGTGGTGATTAATCCGCAGCGTCAGCAGGCGGTCGCGTTTCTGTTTGATCATAGTGGTGATCTTGCAGATGGCTGCAGTCTCAATGCTCAGCTCGGTGATTGTATTGTTTCTTTTGAGGCGCTGGAGCGGGCGACGGGGCTGAGTTTTTTTCCGGATCTGTCAGAACGCGACCGGCAGAATCTGGAAAGTCAGAGTACAGAAGCGGTATGGAACAGCTGGCAGTAGAACGCTACTGCCGGTCGGATCAATAAGCAGGCCATAGCTGACCTGCTGTGCATAGCATTACTGCAGTTCTTTAGCTGAGGTTACGATATCCACCGGATAAACCCTGGCCTTGGTCTGCTGCGGATTCAGGCTTTTCATCTTTTCGCCCAGTTTGGCCAGTGTTTTGGCGCGGTTTTTCGGTGATGGGTGAGTGCTGAGAAATTCCGGAGTACCGCCGCCGCCGGCTTTTTCCATTTTCTGCCACAGGCTCACCGCTGCATCCGCACGGTATCCGGCACGGATGGCCAGCTCAATACCGATTTCATCCGCTTCTGACTCTGCTGTACGGCTGTTGGGCAGTTCCAGCGCAACTTTGGCCGCCATGGCTGTTCCGGTCAGCGCCATACCGTTGTTATCGGTAAATACTGCTGCCGCAGACAGTGCGCCGTTGGTCAGTACCGCACGGGACATGCGTTCGGCGGTGTGATTGGCCAGCGCGTGAGAAATCTCATGGCCCATGATCTGAGCAATTTCATCATCATTGAGGTTCAGCTGGGTGACGATACCGCTGTAGATGGCCATACGTCCGCCCGCCATACACCAGGCGTTCAGGGTTTTCGGATCATCAATAATGGCCACGCTCCATTGCCATTTAGCCGTTTCCGGATGCAGCTTGATCGCTTCGGTCACCAGGCGACCGGTAATCGTCGATATACGCTTCACCCAGGCCGGGTCGGTAATCAGCTGTTTGTTGCTATCCAGCTCGGTGACGGTGCTGGCATAGGCTTTCTGAGACTCCACAATGGCGGAATCCGGCGACACAATCATCAGCTGTGAGCGTCCGGTAGGGCTGGTTGCACAGCCGGCGATGGCGGCGGCCAGCAAGGTGACAGGTATCAGTCGTTTCATGTTCAGGTCCTTTGCAAAACGGGACTTATCGGGTTAAACCAAAGCGGCCTATAGTAAGTGCCATCTGTTATGATTCTCAAGCACAGCGCTATGATGGCGGTCTGTTATAATAAGTTCTTTTAAATAACCGGAATGTGTCAGTGTTTGCCAATATAGAATTTAATCTGCGCCTGGTGGCCGGCCTTGAGAAGCTGGAAATATCCGAACCGACCGAAGTTCAGTCGCTGATGCTGCCGCTGGCTATGGAAGGGCGTGACCTTCAGGTCTGCGCCGAGACAGGCAGTGGCAAGACGCTGGCTTATCTGCTGCCCATTCTGGAGAAGCTGCTGGCTAAGGACGCTCCTGAGTCTGCAACCCGGGCGCTGATTCTGGTGCCGACGCGTGAACTGGCGCGTCAGGTATTCAAAACCGCCAAAGACTTCTGCGATCTGACCAGCCTGAACGCCGGCCTGCTGACCGGTGGTGACGATTTCAAATATCAGGCATCGATGCTGCGCAAGAACCCGGAGATCATCGTATCGACCACCGGGCGTCTGGTGGACCACCTGAAGCGCGGCACTGCGGAGCTTGGTGATCTGGAATTCCTCGTGCTGGATGAAGCTGACCGTATGCTGGACATGGGTTTCGCTGAAGACATGGACATGATCATCAGCAACGCTTCCACTGAGCGTCAGACCTTTATGCTGTCTGCCACTCTGCGCCATGAAGGGGTAGGTCGTATCGCTGGCTCCATGCTGCGAAATCCTGAGCAAATCACTACCAGTACGGTGACTGATAAACATGAATATATTCGTCAGCAGCGTATTCTGGCCGATGATAACGCTCATAAAGACCGTCTGCTGGTATGGCTGTTGGCCAACGAAACCTACGACAAAGCCGTAATCTTTGTGAACAAGCGGACAGAGGTCGATCGTCTTAACGATTTCCTGCGTAAGCACCGCAATGGCATTGCTATGCTGCACGGTGAAATGACCCAGGATGAACGTAACTACGTGATGCAGAGCCTGCGCGAAGGTAAGCGTAATATTCTGGTGGCAACCGATGTAGCCGCCCGTGGTCTGGATGTGGAAGGCATGGATCTGGTTATCAACTACGATCTGGCGCGCAAAGGCGATGAATACGTTCACCGTATTGGCCGTACCGGCCGTGCTGGTAAAGAAGGCGTGGCAATCAGTCTGATTGCGCCGAATGAGTGGAACCTGAAAGCCTCTATCGAACGTTATCTGGATCAACAGATGCAGGCGCGTAAGATCGATGGCCTGGAAGGCAGCTACAAAGGACCGAAGAAAGTTAAAGCCTCAGGTAAAGCGGCGGGTGTTAAGAAAAAGCCAAAATCGAAAACGGCTGTTAAGGCAAAATCCGCCAAGAAGAAAACCGGTCCGCGTCCATCCCGGCCAAAAACAAAGGCAGAAAATCGCGGCAATCTGATGGACAGCGAAGGGTTTGCACCGATTAAAAAGAAAAAATAGTCATTCTGGCTACAAACTGAGTCGCTGACATTGGCTGTCTGCCGGGTGTATTAATCCGGAAAACACAGCCGATTAAGCGGCTCGCCATCGATAGCTGCTGTTATTCCTCGCTGAAAATCTGTCCTGAATTGCCCTGAAAACGGGCGCTTTCCAACGATATCCTTATCTGCATAAGTCGTCCTTCCTGTCATAAATGAGACTGGAATAACTCCGCACCTGGTTTGCATTTGCAGTCCGTTAGGCCATCCTCATATCAGGGGCCAGAAAGTGCCCGTGTAAGCCGCTAAACCTCCAACACCTGAGTGTTGGATGATTCAATACAGGAGTGTTGAATGAAACGCAGTGCAGAAAAACCACAGGTCACTATGCTTGATGGTTTTCTCGACAGACTGATCAGCCAGAGGGCAGACAGGGAAGATAAAGATGCCCTGCTGGATAAGCTGCTGACCTTCGTCCGTAAGTCATTTGGTATGGAAGTGGCCTTTATTTCAGAGTTTGATCAGGGCCAGAGAATTTTCCGCCATGTCAGCAGTGACTACGAATTCCGCCCGGTTCAGGCCGGCGACAGCAATCCTCTGGAAGAAAGTTACTGCATCCGGATTGTCAGAAAAGAGCTGCCGGAGCTGATCGTAAATGCCCGTCAGTTGCCTTTGGCACTGGAAATCCCTGCCACGCAGGAATTACCCATCGGCTCTCACCTGAGTGTTCCCCTGTATCTGACCGATGGCAGCCTGTACGGCACATTCTGTTGCTTCAGCCGCAGTGTTGTGCCCGGGCTGGCGGATCGTGAACTGGAATTCATGCATCTGCTGGCCGGTTTGATTGCCCGTTTTATCAGTGCCGAAGTGATTGATCAGCGTGAGCGCCAGGCATCGACCGGGCAGATAATGGCGATACTGCGCAGTGGCCAGATCACAACCTTTGAACAGCCAATCAATGCCCTGCATCAGATCGATGGCGTTATCAAATTCCGCACGTTTGCTACTGAAGCTTTGTCACGTTTTCCCGAATGCAGTCTGATGGTGGAAGATGTCTTTATTAAAGCCGCGGCAACTGGGCTTGCGTTACCACTGGAGCTTGGTTGCTTTACCCGTGCACTGAAATTACTGACGATGCTGCCGTCTGATCTGCTGTTATCCATTAATATCAGCGCAACGGTATTAATTCAGCCGGAATGTGTCAAAGCACTGAGCGGCTACGATCTTTCGCGTGTGGTTATCGAGCTGACCGAACGTGAATCTGTACTGTCTTATCAGGCGTTACTGGAGGTGGTCGCAAGTTTACGTGACGCAGGGGCGAAGTTTGCTGTGGATGATGCTGGTGCCGGCTATTCGTCACTACGCCATATTATGATGCTGCGTCCGGAATGGATTAAGATCGATCATTCGTTGGTTGCCGACGTAGATAAGAGTAAAAGCCAGCAGGCGCTGATTCGCAGTATGGTGCAATATGGCACTGACATGAACGCAGTGATCATTGCAGAAGGCATTGAAACGCCGGAGGAACTTGAGACTCTGTATCGCCTTGGCGTTCGTTACGGACAAGGATACCTGCTGGCCAGACCGCGCCAGCCAGCCGTTCGTCACTGATGATAAGCATTCAGGCCAGACAAATTCCCCGCCTGAAAGCCCCTGACAGAAAAATCCCCTTTTTAAACTCACAGGTATCCTTAACTGATTGTGCTCAGGTACTGTCGCATCGTGTGTCGCACAGGCAATCAGTAATCTCCGTGCAGAAAATCATTCAAAACAGAAGCCATCCTTAAACAGCATCCATAAAATCAAAACCGGCAACAGGACGGAAATTGCCGGGAAAAACTAACCTTTTGGTCAGATTTATGTTTCCGTTTTAAAAATACATTCCCCGGTCACACAGGCGGAAGAAAAATAACACAGCGCAGATCAGGAATATTGCCAGCGTCAGTAAACGTAAAAATCCCCCGACTGAAATATTCCCAAGCTGGTTTGTTATCGTTTATTGCGCCGATGCAGGAGTTTTCTCAGCGGCGAGCTGAGCATGTTGGCCAACAGGTATTCATGAAATAAAAGGAATTTAACCGGTAAAACAGAACAGGCGTGCGCATTAATTCTTCACTGATTGTCATTATTGTTATCAGCAGGATGTCTGGTTCTGGGCTATATTATGAGCTCTGTCTGAAGAATGCCGTCTGCGATGCGCGACATGTCTTACGGTTTTGCTTTTTTCTCAACGGTAGCATCAACGCAGGCCTGCTTAATATTTCCCGGCCTGTGTACAGTCATAAAATACCTGCAGCCTGCAGAAATACGGGGTTGGATGCAGGCAGGACGATTCCGGTTTTAGTCGAAACAGCGGTATTTTCGGGGGTTTTGGGATTGGACGTTTTCTGGATTCTGCTCGCAACATGTCTGGTTTTTGTTATGCAGGCAGGGTTTCTTTGCCTGGAATCCGGCCTGGTCAGAAGCAAAAACAGCATCAACGTTGCTGCAAAAAACCTGACGGACTTTGTCATTACCTGTGCGCTTTTCTGGTTAACAGGCTTCGGTCTGATGTTTGGCAGCAGCCATAATGGCGTCATTGGCACCACTCTTTTTATGTTTGGCAGCAATGCCAGCACTGACGAAATCGCCGTATTTCTGTTCCAGATGATGTTCTGCGGTACCGCTGCCACCCTGGTCTCCGGCGCTGTTGCGGAGCGTATGGCATTCGCCGGTTATCTGATCGTAGCTGCACTGATTACCCTGTTTGTTTATCCGGTTACCGGGCACTGGTCCTGGGCCGGCATCGTTGCCGGCGAAGCCAGTGGCTGGCTGGAAAAAATTGGCTTTATCGATTTTGCCGGTTCGACGGTTGTTCACTCAGTCGGCGGATGGGTCGCTCTGGCGGCGATCATCGTTATTGGCCCACGCACAGGCCGCTTTGAGCACGGCGCCCAGCGTATCCCCGGCAGTAATCTGCCCATGGCGGTACTTGGCTGTTTGCTGCTCTGGTTTGGCTGGTTCGGTTTTAATGGTGGCAGTACGCTCAGCTGGAATGAACAGGTGCCGGGCATTTTGCTGAATACCTGTCTGGCTGCTGCCTTTGGTGGCATAGTCACGGCGGCAATCAGTTACGCCGTGCAGCGTTTTATGGATGTGCAATACGTTATCAACGGTGTAATCGGCGGTCTGGTTGCCATTACCGCCAGCTGCCATGCCGTTACTCCGCCGTCAGCAGCCTTGATTGGTGTGGTGGCTGGGGTGCTTGTCTATTGGGGCAAAGTTGTTCTGGAGAAACTCCGGGTCGATGATGCCATTGGTGTGATACCGGCTCATCTGGTTGCCGGTATCTGGGGGACTCTTGCGGTTGCGCTGTTTGGCCAGGCGGAAATACTGGGAACCGGGCTGAGTTTCGGTCAGCAGTTACAGTCACAGTTTATTGGTGTGGTTGCCACCGGCCTGTACAGTTTTACCGCTGCCTTCATTATTCTGCACGTTATTAACCGCATATATCCGCTGAGGGTATCGCCGGAGGCCGAAATTATGGGCCTTAATGTTGCCGAACATAAGGTCAGTACCGAAGTATACGACCTGCTGTCAGCCATGCAGATTCAGCAACAAAGAGCCGATTTTTCCGCCCGTGTCCCGGTTGAGCCTTTCACTGAAGTTGGTCAGATTGCGCAGCAATACAACCGTGTTATCGAGCGGGTAGATACCGAAATTACACTGCGTGATCAGGCCTTTGATGCCTTCCGGGAAAGCGAATACCGTAACGGTGCAATTCTTAATGCCGCCATGGACTGCATTATTGTAATCGATGCCAGCGGTGCCATTCTGGAATTTAACCCGGCTTCTGAACAATGTTTTGGCAGCAATAAACAGCGTATGCAGGGGGCTAATTTCTTTACCTCCTATTTACCCGAACAATTACATGCAAAAGCGTTCCACAGTCTGGAGATGGGCTTTACCGCAGGTGATGGACTGGTACTTAAACGAACCAATGTCACCCCACTGAATCGTGCCAACGGCGAGCAGTTTACCGCTGAAGTTGTCATTACTCAGACCACAGATCACACCAATCCAGATAAAGAATATACGCTTTATATCCGCGATATTACCCAGCAGATCAAACTGCGCGATCGGTTGCGTTTTCTTGCTTATAACGACGTGTTGACCGGGCTCAGTAACCGCAATCATTTTATTGATCAGCTGAAACGGCATATCACTTATTACCAGAAAAATCCGGGTAATGTGGTACTGATGTTTATCGACCTCGACCGCTTTAAGCAAATCAACGACACTCTTGGGCATAAAGCCGGAGATGACCTGCTGTGCGAAGTGGCTAAGCGCCTCAGCTCCGTTGTGCGTGATCAGGATCTGGTTGGCCGCTGGGGTGGCGATGAATTTGTGCTGATGCTCTCCGGTGACGTTAATCTCGAACAGGCCCAGCGTCGGGCCAGATTACTGCTGGACAGAGCCCGTGAGCCTGTAATGTTATCCGGGAAGCCGATTTCTATCCTGTGCAGTATCGGTATTGCCTTATCCGTGAACGGAGAAACGAATGCTGACAGACTACTGCAGCATGCAGACCTCGCCATGTATAAAGCAAAACAGGAAGGGCGGAATAACTTTCAGGTTTTCAGTGGTGAGATGGCCGCCGAGGCACAGAAACAGTTTCAGCTGGAATACGCTATACCGGCAGCAATCAGTGAAAATCAGTTCTTCCTCGAATATCAGCCTAAACTCAGTTGTGACAGCGGGCGTATCCTGAGCTTTGAAGCACTGCTGCGCTGGAACCACCCGGAAACTGGCCGGGTGATGCCGGATGAGTTTATCCCCATTATCGACGGCTCTAATTTTATTGTCGAAGTCGGCGAGTGGGTAATCGAAGAAACCTTCCGGCAACTGGCACAATGGCGTCATAACGGTACGCCATTGTTACCGGTTGCGGTCAACATATCAGGCCGGCATCTGCACTCTCCGCGACTGATTCCCTTTATTAAAACAACCGTTGAAAAGTATGGAATTTCTGCCGATTTGCTGGAAATTGAAATTACCGAGAGTGTGTTGGTCGATAACTCTGAAGCCAGTATCGGCGCGCTTACGGAGCTGAAGAAGCTGGGTGTACAACTGGCTATTGATGATTTCGGAACGGGCTACTCATCTCTGAGCTACCTCAAACGCTTCCCGATTGATGTACTGAAAATTGACCGGGCATTTGTCAGTGAGTGCGCATCCAACCAGGAAGATGGTGCTATCTGCACCGCCATCATTGCGGTAGCCAAAACCATTGGTCTGGATACGGTTGCCGAAGGTGTTGAAGATAATGCGCAACTGAATTTCCTGCGTGAGCATGGCTGTGATACCTACCAGGGCTGGTTATTCAGCCCGGCGGTAGCGGCTGACGATGCGGAAAAAATGGTCAGAGAGCAATAACGCTGAGCGTCATTCAGGTTTCCCATTTGTCCAGCGCCCGGGTATCTTTCTGCAGTGCTTCTACCCAGCGTTCGCCATTGCCTGTGACTTCTTTCTTCCAGAAAGGCGCACGGGTTTTGAGGAAGTCCATAATAAAATGGCAGGCCTCGAAGGCGGCTTCACGGTGGGAAGACGATACACCAACAAACACAATCTGATCGGAAATATCCAGTGTGCCGACGCGGTGAATCAGTCGTACACGATTCAGTGGCCAGCGTTCAAATGCCTGATCGACAATCTGCTGCAGCGCTTTTTCTGTCATCCCCGGATAGTGTTCGAGTGTGAGGCCGGAGACTGCAGAGCCCTGGTTCATCTCCCGTACCAGACCGGTAAAAAATACTACGGCACCATCACGGCGGTTATCTTCACGCAGTGCTTCGTATTCGGCGGCGATATCGAAATCCGCTTCCTGAACAGAAATAAAACGCATATCAGCTTCTCCTTTCAGCCACCGGTGACCGGTGGGAAAAAGGCGACTTCATCGCCTTCATTCACCGGCGAATTATCGTGAAGAAGCGTGTGATTTACCGCTGCCAGCGCTTTGCCTTCGGCAAACAGATCAGCCTGTTGCGGAAACGCCTGCTGCAGAGCTGAACGCACACTATCGGTATCAGTTGGCAACGAAATCGTCAGCTCGTACTCGTCACAGTTCAGACGTTCACGCAGGGCGGCAAAAAATAAAACCTTCATTGCTGTTCCTGCTTCTGTTGTGTGTCTGAATTTTCCGCCAGCCAATGACCGGTTTTGCCGCCCTGTTTTTCCAGTACGCGCATACCGTCGATGATCATTGCCGGATCGACCGCTTTACACATATCAAACAGCGTCAGTGCAGCAACCGAGGCAGCGGTTAATGCTTCCATCTCAACGCCGGTTTTACCGCTCAGTTTGCACAGGCTTTCAATACGCACACGGCTGTGTTCCGGCTGTGCTTCAAAATCCACCGCTACTTTGCTCAGCATCAGCGGATGGCACAGAGGAATTAAATTGCTGGTTTGTTTCGCGGCCTGAATACCGGCGATGCGGGCAACCGAAAACACATCCCCTTTGTGATGTTCACCCTTCATGATTTTATCCAGGGTTTCTGCACTCATGCGCACATAAGTTTCAGCACGGGCTTCGCGTACGGTGACGTCTTTGTTGCTGACGTCCACCATGCTGGCTTCACCGCGCTGATTAATATGGGAAAACTCACTCATAACTTATCCGCGCGATCCTGTGCCGCAATGATCACCCTGATTGCCTTTCAGGCGTAAGGCGAAGTTACATGGGCGGTGACGGCTGTCGATCTGGCTGGCGATGATATCGTCCCAGGCGGTGCGGCAGGCATTGGTGGAGCCTGGCATGCAGAAAATAATGGTGCTGTTGGCAAGGCCGGCCACGGCGCGGCTCTGAATGGTAGACGTACCGATCTGCTGGAAAGAAATCTGGCGGAAGAGCTCGCCGTAACCATCCACGGTCTGATCGAATAATGGCAGCAGAGCTTCCGGTGTTGAATCGCGCTCGGTAAAGCCGGTACCGCCGGTGACCAATACCACCTGAGTTGTTTCATCAGCGATCCACTGAGAAACCTGGGCGCGGATTTTGTATTTATCATCGACGATGATTTTTTTATCCGCCAGCTTATGACCGGCTTCGGTCAGTTTTTCCACCAACAGATGACCACTGGTATCTGTGTCTTCGGTGCGGCTGTCAGAGACTGTCAGCACAGCAATATTGAGCGGGAAAAATTCGTCAGTAAAGGTCTTGGCCATCGGGCGCCCCGTTTTAATTCGTGGTTAATCGTTATATTAAATGCGTTGTTTTATGCGGATATTTTACCGGCTTATTCAGCAGTATCGTTTGCTTTTCCAGTCGTCTGGGGTGTTTCCTGCACCGCCTGCCATTCCGCCATGGTATTGGTGTTGGTCAGTGAATCATTATGCGGTTCTGCCAGTTGCAGGCCGTCGAACTGATAAAAGACCGATGCGACTGACCGGCGACTGCCCGGGTCGTTCAGCTGATCACTGATAAAATCGGAAATGGCCGAGCTGACCGGTAAATACAGGGGAATATAGTGTTTGCCGTAACATACCGGGCGTTGCAGTCTGCGACCTTCCTGCAAAAGAGCCACCAGGGTTTCATCGGTCAGGCGTGGCATATCCACCGGAATAATTAACAGGCCCTCGTATTGGTCGCTTTTTAACGCGGCTTTCAGAGCGGCAGAAATACCGGATAACGGGCCTTTGTCACGGCTTTTATCGAACACCACACGGTCTGCTGCAAATGGCAGGGGCTGATCTTTCTGGCGGCTGACCCAGACATGATCGAGGCGCTCTTTCATCAGGCAGTAAATATGTTCTGCCAGTGTATGATCGCCAACGGGCAACAGGGCTTTGTCCTGACCCATTCGGCTGGAGTTGCCACCGGCTAATACGAGACCCAGAGTTTCCATAAGTGTTTACCTGATGCGTTTGCGCTGCGTACTTATTTCGGGCGGATTACCGCACTGCGACGCTCAACCCTTAACCATCAACCTTAAGCCCTCAACCGCCGAGCATGGCAAAGTGGCGTGTTGCGCCGGTTTCGCCTTCCTGCAGATGGTGACTGTCTTTTTTATGGCTTAATAATTCGCGGATATGCTGCTGCAGAATCTGGCTGTCTTCTTCAGCCAGTAACGGGCGCAGTTCATAACCCTGCTCACCAAACAGGCACAGATGCAGTTTACCTTTAGCGGTAATACGCAGGCGGTTGCAGCTGCTGCAGAAGTCTTTGCTGTACGGCATGATCAGGCCGATATCACCACTGAAATCCGGGTGACTGAATTCCTGTGCCGGGCCATCGTGTGGGCCACGGGCTTTGGCCTGCCAGCCAGAATCGAGTAACTGTTGTTTTACCGATTCACCGGAAACGTGATTGCTTTTAAAGAAGGATGCGTTGTCACCGGTTTCCATCAGCTCGATAAAACGCAGGGTCACAGGCGTGGTTTTCAGCCAGTCGAGAAAGTGCTGAAAGCCATTCATATTCCACGCTTTCAGCAATACCGCATTTACTTTGATATTGCCGATGCCCAGTTCCCGGGCCATTTCAATACCGCTGAGAATTTCCTGCAGTTTGTCGTGGCCGGTAATGGCTTTGAATTGCTGTGGATCGAGACTGTCGATGCTGACGTTCAGCTGATCGAGGCCAGCCTCTGCCCAGTCACGGATCTGCTGAGTCAGGCGATAACCGTTGGTTGTCAGTGCCACAGTGTCGATCCCATGTGTCTGCTTCAGTACGCGGATAACATCCGGCAGATCTTTGCGCAGGCTGGGTTCTCCGCCGGTAATGCGGATTTTGCGGGTACCCATGGCGGCAAAAGCAGCAGCGATGCGGCGGATCTCTTCCAGTGTCAGGAAGCCGCTGCGGTCTGTGCCCTGATAGCCGTCAGGCAGGCAATAATTGCAGCGGAAATTGCAGACGTCGGTGATCGACAGGCGCAGGTAACTGAAACGCCGGCCATGATTATCGGCCAGCACAGCGCTGTTCTGTGTCGGAGAGAAGCTGCTGACAGCGGCATCTTCACCTTCCTGCAACACCCGCAGCGGGATGTGCATATTCATTATGTTTTACACCTTTCCGAATGTGGGAGGCCCGTTCGTTTCCGGCAGAACCCTGGTGGCAGCTGACTGCCACGGCCTGCTGGCCATGCTGCGGATCAGAAATCCGGCAGTTTAGGCGCACAGGCTCGGCGTTAATTAAGTCCCCAGTTTAGATTCTTTTGCCGCAAAGCTAAAGACATCTGTCGGAGTGTCAGGCGCCCGGCAACAGCGGTAAAGGCTGTTCCTTTAGTGGAACAAATGTTCCGCTCATCTGAGCTGAGCCATAAGTTCATTGAAGGCCGCGTATCTCTGCCAGCATTTCCTTTCCACACAGGCTGTGTGCCCTTGTGCACAAGGCTGTTGCATATCCGCGCATAAATAATGGTTAAGGCCATTGGTATAGTGCGCGCGACAAACAACCCCCTTCCATTCCATCTCAACGACTGGTCAGAATTATGCAGTTGACTGAAAAAGCATCCGCAGCCGCTAAACTGTGGCAACCTGCGCTCGTATCCCTGTTTTTAAGCATGGTATTCATGCCTGTTCACGCCTCAACCATGCGCCGTCAGGGCGACTTTTATGGTTACTGGGGCTGGAACAACGCTACTTACTCCGACAGTGACATTCACTTCAGAGGCGAAGGCCACGACTTCACCCTGTATGACGTGCGTGCGGAAGACCGTCAGACCGATTTCAACCTGCATGAAATCTTTCACTCTTACCTGAACCCGGGTCGTATCACCATTCCACAGTACAACTGGCGTTTTGGTTATTTCGTGATGGACAACTGGTCTGTGTCTCTGGGCTGGGACCACATGAAGTACGTTATGGTTCAGGATCAGACTGTTGATGCATCCGGTGATATCGACCGTAACGGCATTCAGCGTGACTACGGCCTTGATGGTTCTGAGAAGCTGACCAAAGATTTTCTGACCTTTGAACATACCGATGGTTTTAACCAGATCTCTCTGGAAACCGAAGGTTACCTGCCGGTATTTAACTGGAAAGACCGTGTTGACCTGGCACTGTTCGCCGGTTTTGGTGTGGGCATCATGTATCCGAAAAGTAACGTGACCCTGCTGGGTGGTGAGCGTAACGACGAATGGCACGTTGCCGGTCACAGCACTCTGGTGAAAGTGGGCTTTGAAGCATCACTGTGGAAGGACTTCTTCTTCCGCTTTATCGGTAAGTACGGCTACGCCGATATGGACGATGTACTGACCAGCAACAAAGGCGATAAAGCCAGTCAGAAAATTTACTATGATGAGTACATCGGCGCGCTGGGTATGCGTTTCTGATACCTCTCAATCCCGCAGGCCGCTGCCGTTCTGGCAGTGGCCGGCAAATCTGCAACGCTTTTTGCAGCACCCGCACAGTTCTTCTTTTGCTCCCTCGTTGTTCAAATCCCGGCCCCTGAATTGCAGATAATTCCGATTTCGGTCAGATAGTGTCTCTGTTGATGGTGGCCCCTGCTGTTGGTGAGCCCCTTTGTTAATGGACAGAGTTGCCATAGGCGTTATCACAGGGTTCAGCGCTGCATCTGCCAGAAATCTTGCCACTTTGTGATAATCCCCGCCGCCACAGTTTTTAGTATCGGAAGCAATAACCTGACTGCTACCGGAAATACTTATGAACTGTTGTCATACCACCAATAAACCGGAAACCGCTGCTGGCATCAAAGCGATCCATCCCCTTGATCCGTTATCGGTGGAAGAACTGCAGTTGGCTGCCGATATTCTGCGCAGAGAGAAAGGCTTGGGTGATACCTGCCGCTTCCCTTATCTGCAGCTGGAAGAGCCGCCGAAAGAAGAAGTGGTGAATTTCACCGAAGGCTCCGAGTTTTCCCGCCGCGCTTTTGCCAGTGTGCTGGATAAAGCCACCGGTCAGATGTCGGAAGGTATTATTGATCTCAACAGTGGCAAAATTACCGAATGGCGTAACCTTGATCCGGCAGAAGCCGGGCAGCCACCGATTATGGTGGAAGAATTTTTCACCTGTGTGGAAATCGTACAGAACGATCCGGCCTGGCGCGAAGCGGTTAAAAAACGTGGCCTGACCGACGACGATATCGAAAAGATTCAGATCGACCCATGGTCCTTTGGTTATTACGGTGAAGACCCGAAATACAAAGGCAAGCGTCTGATGCGCGGTGTCGCCTTTTACCGCGATGAAATGACCGATAACGGTTATGCCCATCCGATCGAAGGGCTGGTGGCTATCATTGATCTCAATGAAAAGAAAGTCATCGACCTGCTCGACGACGGGCGCAATGTACCGGTACCGAAAACCAAACGTAACTACGATACCCCGTCTCTGGGCAAACCCCGGGAAGGGTTAAAACCTCTGCACATTGTGCAGCCGGAAGGCGTCAGCTTTTCTGTCGACGGCTGGAAAGTGAGCTGGCAGAACTGGGATTTTCGCGTCGGCTTTACTCCACGCGAAGGTCTGGTGCTGAACCAGTTAAGTTATACCGATGGCGGCAAAACACGGCCAATTATTTACCGCGCCAGTGTCACCGATATGGCGGTACCGTATTCAGACACCGCCATTAACCACTACTGGAAATGCGCCTTTGATGGCGGTGAATACGGTCTGGGCCGTCTTGCCAATCAGCTGGAGCTGGGCTGCGACTGTTTGGGCGCTATCCGCTATTTTGATATTCCGGCGGTGGACGATAAAGGCGAACCTTTCCTGATGAAAAACGCCGTGTGTATGCACGAAGAAGATTACGGCACCCTGTGGAAACACTATGAATTCCGTACCGGCGTGTTTGAAGTGCGTCGCTCGCGCCGTCTGGTAATTTCGTTTTTCTGTACCGTTGGTAATTACGATTATGGTTTCTACTGGTATCTCTACCAGGACGGCACCATTCAGCTGGAAACCAAACTCACCGGCATTATTCAGACCGCAGGCATGGTGCCGGGTACAACGCCAACGCATGGTGGCAAAGTCACGCCGGAAATCTATGGCCCGACTCATCAGCACTTCTTTAACGCCCGTCTGCATATGATGCTTGATGGCGAAAATAACTCAGTGATGGAAACCAATTTCTCCGCGGCGCCAGCCGGTGAGGCTAACCCCTGGGGGAATGTCTTTAATACCGATGCCCGTGTGTTAAAAACCGAGCAGGAAGCCGCGCGTGAGGCCAACGGCCAGAGCGGCCGTTTCTGGAAAATTATTAATCCTAATGTGAAAAACGAAGTCGGCAACCCGACCGGCTATAAGCTGGTGGCCGAGCATAATCCGGTGATGCTAGCACATGCTGACAGTTATATTGGCAAGCGTGCCGGTTTCGCCAGTAAGCATCTGTGGGTAACACCATACGATCCCAAACAGCGTTATGGCAGTGGTGAATACCCGAACCAGAACAAAGGCGACGGCTTCCCGTATTACACGGAGAAAAACCGCAATATCGAAAATACCGATATCGTGGTGTGGCATACCTACGGCCATACCCATATCTGTAAACCGGAGGATTTTCCGGTGATGCCGGTGGAATACGTTGGTTTTACCCTGAAACCGAATAACTTCTTCAATTCTAATCCGGCAATGGATCTTCCCGGCGGACGCGATGGAGAGAGTGTTAATGCTGACGGCCCGGCCGGCGATGGGGATGCCTCATCGGACAGCTGCTGTGGCTGATCGGTGGCAGGCTTGCAGTAAGCAGTAGTTCAGTCAGGAGAGAGTGATATGACGCATTCAGCCGGGATTATCTGGTATCTGGCAGACACACTGGCGGCCACCGCATTGGTTGTTCTGTTGTGGCTGCTCGGTCAGCGTCTGCGGCTGATTGTCAGTCAGCCACTATTTATCACGGCTGCGGTGATGTTTATCGCCGGTATGTCACCCTGGCTGGATCAGATGGCGCGTTATTCTCTGTGGCTGCACAGCTGGCAGAGTGTGATGATTCATCATCTGGCACCACTGGTGTGGATGGCATCGCTGATGCCATCTGAACCAGCGTCCGTCAGGCCTTCTTTTAATGCCCCCCGGCTGCAGTCCTGTCTGCCGTTTTTACTGATTATTTTCGGCCTGCTTACCTGGCTGTGGATGCTGCCGTCGTTTCATACCCTGTTTATGGACAGTGCTGTTTTTTATGCGCTGATGAAATGGATGATGGCGCTCAGTGGTATCAGTCTGTGTCTGCTGGTGGTTGTTCCGTCAACATCGTCCTACCGTATTGATGGCGCAGGCTGTCAGCATTTTTGGGTATCAATCAGTGTGGTGGCACCCATGCTGCTGATGGGATTGGTGATGACCTCATCCGCTGATCTGTTCAGCGCTTATCACAATACGAATCAGCATATGCATATGATGCAGTCGCTGCCGCAGGCGCTGGCTATGCCAGCCTTCCTCGATCAGAAACTGGCAGGCATTATCTTTATCGTTGCGGCGGTGATCTACTGGCTGGGTGAGCGTCTGATTACCCGTCCGCTCAGTTATCCTTTCACCCGTCCGGCGCGGGTTGCTGTGGGCGTTTCGCCAAATAAACGCCGGTATTCCTGAGAAAAATACCCAGTGTGAAAGAAGCCATAATTGGCCGCCACGGCAGTGACCGGCAGATTACTGGTCAGCAGCTGACGCCGTGCGGCATTCAGTTTTACCGCGCGCAGGTACTGCGCCGGTGAGGTGCCGGTCACTTTGGCAAAGCTGTAATTCAGCGTGCGCCGGGCGATGCCCAGTTGCTTACAGATATCCAGTACGCTGGCGGTCGCGCCTTCATCGCTGAGGGCATATTCATGACAGCGGCGCACCAGATAGTGGTGCTGATTGCCTAATGGCCGTGCGCTGCGGTGCAGCGGATGACTGTCCAGTGAGCCGCTGTAAATATCCAGAGCCATCAGCACCAGACGGTCACGCAGGGCTTTTTCTTTTTGTGCGGTTTGTTGTTCTGACAGCTGTTCGTCATTGCTGTTCAGCTCCTGCAGCAGCGACATAAGTGTGCTGCGCACCTGACTCAGCCATTCCGGTTTTACCTGAATACCATGGCTGCGGCGGGCGCTGAGCAGGGTGTCGTAATCTTCGTCGCTGAGCAGATCGTGCAGCTGATCCTGTTGCAGGGAAATGACGCTGTAATCGGTATCCGGTGGGCCGACAAAAAAGAAATCTTCATCGCAGGGCAGCAGGGTGATGCCGTCAGCCAGCACGTTACGCGCCTGATCCGAGGTTTTGCTGCCATCCAGATGAATCGGCACTAACAGGGCGATCTGCCCGGCCGGTGTATGAGTGTGCTGGGCGACGCCCTGGTTCATACGCTCGCGGAACAGCCGCACCGAATCAAAGTGCACATCCTGCAGATAGCCTTCAAAACGTCCGGCCGTCAGCTGGTCGTATTCCTGTGGCCAGCAGGTCAGTGAGCGGGCGTGGTGATTGACCTCGTGAAAGGTTTCAGACTGGATCAGCATTTTCAGCCCCTTTATACCCTCAGCAAAACAAGGATTCAGCAAAATACGGGCCTGCGGAAAGGTGCCAGGTGAGCGTCGGTCGGGGCGCAAAATGCTGAATCTGAGTGCAACGGTCGGAATAATCTGTGGAAAATGCCCGTTTGTGGTACGCAGGATGTTTACAACCCTGGACTCAGGTCATGATCCTGCCTGACTGAGTGAAAGATCGTGGCAGGTAACACACTGATGCCTCGCCAAGTGACGGTCAGCGCCGTATCATTCGCCCTGTTTTAATCTGTCTGCAGGGCTTTCCCGTGTCGCAACCTACATCTCCTGTCCGTCTTACTGAATACAGCCACGGCGCTGGCTGTGGCTGCAAAATTTCCCCTAAGGTGCTGGATACCATTCTCGCCTCGTCACTGCAGATTCCGGCGGATGCCAGTCTGCTGGTGGGCAACAGTAGCAAGGATGATGCAGCGGCTTACGATCTGGGTAATGGTCAGGTCATTCTCAGCACCACAGACTTCTTTATGCCGATTGCCGATGATCCGTTTGATTTTGGGCGTATCGCCGCCACCAATGCCATCAGCGATATTTACGCCATGGGCGGTAAGCCATTGATGGCTATCGCTATTCTCGGCTGGCCGGTCAATGTGTTGCCGCCAGAAGTCGCGCAGCAGGTGGTGGACGGCGGCCGTCAGGCCTGTGCCGATGCCGGTATTCTGCTGGCCGGTGGTCACAGCATCGATTCGCCGGAGCCGATTTTTGGTCTGGCGGTGACCGGACTGGTGGCGAAAGACAAACTCAAGCAGAACAATACTGCTACCGCCGGCTGCAAACTGTATCTGACCAAGCCATTGGGTGTCGGCATTCTGACTACCGCACAGAAGCAGAAAAAACTGCGCGCAGAAGACGAATTTCTTGCCCGCGACGTTATGTGCATCATGAATAAAGTGGGTGCAGAGGTATCGCAGCTTGAAGGCGTTGAGGCCATTACCGACGTTACCGGTTTTGGTCTGATGGGGCACCTGCTGGAAGTCTGTGAGGGCAGCGGGGTGAATGCGCTGATTTATGAAGACGCCGTACCTCTGTTGCCACCGGTAAAAGACTATATCGCCATGGGTTGTCTGCCCGGCGGAACCACGCGCAATTTTGAATCCTACGGGGAAAAACTGGCGCCGTTAACGGCTGAACAGAAAGCCCTGTTCTGTGACCCCCAGACCAGTGGCGGGCTGTTGATTGCTGTGCAGCCGGACAAGGCCGCTGCGCTGGAAGTGATTCTGACTAACGCCGGAGTGCATGCACAGAGTATCGGTGAGCTGGTGGATGAAAAAGCCGGTTTCCGGGTAGAAGTCATCAACGGAGGTCAGGCATGAGCGCTACCGGCGACAGCCAGGTTGTGGATAATTTCGCGGAAATCTTTCTGCGCGATACGCCCATGTTCGATACCCGCGCACCGCTGGAATATAAAAAGGGCTCATTTCCGTTTACCGCCAGCCTGCCGTTAATGACCGATCAGGAGCGGGCCAAAGTCGGTACCTGCTATAAGCGCGATGGTCAGGATGCGGCGATTAAACTCGGTCATCAGCTGGTCAGCGGAAAAATTAAAGAAGAGCGTCTGCAGCAGTGGCTGGATTTTGCCCGTGCTCATCCGGATGGCTATCTGTTCTGCTGGCGCGGTGGTCTGCGCAGTCAGACAGTACAACAGTGGATGCGTGATGCCGGGGTGAACTACCCACGTATTAAAGGCGGCTACAAAGCTCTGCGCCGTTTTCTGATCGATGCTCAGGAACGCATCGTTGAGGACAGCCATTTCCGCATACTGGCCGGCAATACCGGCTGTGCCAAAACCGATCTGCTGAACCGTGTGGATAACAGCATTGATCTGGAAGGCATTGCCAATCATCTCGGCAGTACCTTTGGCAAGCGCCCGGATGGTCAGCCATCGCAGATTGATTTTGAAAATAAACTGGCCATTGCTCTGTTCCGTCAGAACCATGCGGCAGCGGAAAAAACCATTCTGCTGGAAGATGAAAGCATGCTGATAGGCCGCTGCGCGATTCCGGAGAATCTGCGTAAAAAAATGGCAGAGTCACCGTTAATTGTGGTGCAGAGTACGCTGGAAGAACGGATTGAGCATAGCTTCCGCAATTATATTCTGCACAAGCTGGAAGAATGGCAGCGCGTGGCTGGAGATGAAGCTGGCTTTCAGGCTTTTGCCGATGACCTGACACAATCCATGTATAAAATCCGCAAACGCCTTGGTGGTGTGCGCTACCAGCAGCTCAGCGATTTATTGCAGCAGGCATTGCGCGAGCATCAGGCGGGGGATAACAGTCTGCACCGCGAATGGATCAGCATTCTGCTCAGCGACTATTACGACCCTATGTACGATTATCAGATGACGCTGAAAAAAGGCCCGGTAGAGTTCCGCGGCACCGCAGCGGAAATCACCGAATATTTAGCTTAACGTTCTGGTTAACAATCAAACCAACCTTCACATACACCTAAAGGCTGATTTATGAGTTTGTTTAAAAAACTGTTCTCTACCCTGCTGTTTGCCGGAGCTGCTCTGTCTGCTCAGGCAGAAACTTTTGTCTTTACCGCCATTCCGGATGAAGACGAATCCCGTCTGCAACAGCGTTTTAATAAAGTCGCCGATTACCTCAGCGAACAACTGGATGTGGACGTGAAATACATTCCGGTGAAATCTTACGCCGCAGCCATTACCGCGTTCCGTAATAATCAGGTGCAGCTGGCCTGGTTCGGCGGACTGTCCGGTGTGCAGGCCCGTCGTCTGGTACCAGGTTCGGAAGCCATCGCTCAGGGTTACGAAGATCAGTTCTTCAAAAGTTATTTTATTGCCAACAGCAGCACAGGTTTAACCGCAGCTGAGAATCTGACCGATGCACTGAAAGGCAAAACCTTTACCTTCGGTTCCAAAGGTTCTACCTCAGGTCGTCTGATGCCGGAATTCTATCTGCGTGAAGCCTTTAAAGCGGCACCGGAAGATGTGTTTGAGCGTGTTGGTTTCTCCGGCGATCACAGCCGTACCATTGCCCAGGTACAGAGCGGCGCGTATCAGGTCGGTGCGGTGAATTACACCGTATGGGAAAACGAACTGGCGGCGGGCAACATTGATCCGGCAAAAGTATCTGTTATCTGGGAAACCCCGACTTACACCGATTATCAGTGGACCATCCGTGGTGACGTAAACAGCCGCTTCGGTGAAGGCTTTAAAGATAAAGTCCGTCAGGCTCTGCTGAACATGAAAGACAAAGATCTGCTGGCCAGCTTCCCGCGCGAATCCTTTGTACCGGCCACCAATGCGGATTATCAGGCGATTGAAGATACCGCCAAAGCCATTGGTCTGATCGATTAATCGCGCCAGCTGATGAATAGTCTGGCAACACCTCTGTTTCATCTGGATGGGCGGTCTTTTAAAAAAGGCCGCCACCACGTCCTGCATGACATCCGCCTGACCATTCAGCCGGGCGAAAAGGTCGCACTGATCGGACCATCCGGTGCCGGTAAATCCAGCCTGCTGGAATGGCTGTATCAGCAGCAGGCTTCACAGATTGCTCTGTGTCCACAGGATAATGGCCTGGTGGATATTCTTTCGGTGTATCAGAATATTTATATGGGTGGGCTGGAGCGTCATTCAGCGTTTTATAACCTCACCAATCTGATTAAAGCGCGTAAAGCCGATAAAGAAGAAATTCAGCATCTGGCAGAAACGCTGGGCATTGGCGATAAACTCTGGCACTCGATGGATAAACTGTCCGGCGGACAGCGTCAGCGGGTAGCCATTGGTCGTGCTCTGTATCGTAAAAAAAGCGTCTTTTTCGGTGATGAGCCTGTCTCGGCGCTGGACCCGGAACAGGCCCGGCATATTCTGAAATATCTGATCAGCGAGCACGATACCCTGGTCGTCAGTCTGCATAACCGCCGGCTGGCACTGGATTATTTTGATCGCATCATTGCCTTAAAAGGCGGCCATATCAGCTACGACGGTCCGGTGGTTGAGCTGTCTGCGCACCAGCTGGACAGACTGTATGTCCAATAACCGGCCCAATAACCGGCCAGAGGACTTTGCCGCGGACGGGAGTTCTGTTGAGGGAGCTGCGCCAGCGAAGCAAAGTGGCTCCCTCTTTACTGCTGCGGGCAGAGGCTTATCCACCGGACGCAGTCTCGGCTGGCTGTCGTTACTGCTGCTTTTCTCGGCCTTAGCTTGTCTGCCGTTTGCCGATATTCAGGTTTATCCGTCGGATCCGTGGCAGGAACTGGGTCGTATCGGCTGGGGCTTTATTACTCCGTGGTGGGATGATCCGCTGAGCCTGTTTTATGCCCTCGGTCAGACCGTTGCTTTCGCATTATTAGCGGTATTGTTTGCTGTTCCGCTGGGCCTGTTACTGGCGCTGAAATGGCAGTGGCGGATTATCCGCTGGCTGGCCGCGGCCGTGCGTTCGGTGCATGAGATTTTCTGGGGGCTGCTGTTTATGCAGCTTTATGGTCTCAGTGCGACGACAGGATTGCTGGCCATTTTAATTCCCTATACCGGAGTGTTTGCCAAAGTCTTTGCGGAAATTTTTGCCCGCCAGAGTCGTTTGCCACAGGCTACCTTGTCGCCGGACAGCGATTTAATCAGCTGCTATGCCTATACCTTAATTCCTCAGGCCTTTGCCGAAATGTCGCACTATGTGCGCTACCGTTTTGAATGTGCTCTGCGCTCCAGTGCCATTCTGGGTTTTATCGGTTTACCGACGCTGGGATTTCATCTGGAGACTGCCTTCAAGCAGGGGGATTACAGCAATGCAGCCGCGCTGTTGTGGCTGTTTTTTCTGCTGATCGCCACCATTCGTTTCTGGCTTAAACCTCTGCTGATTCCGCTGTACGCGATTATTGCAGTGCTCCTGTTGCCGCAGTTACCGGATACTCCGGACGGTCTGTTCTGGCGTTTTATTTCGCAGGACATCTGGCCGTACTCATTGCAGCAGGGCGATCTCACCAGTGCCATGATGTGGTACAGCAAAGTATTTACTCAGGAAGCCTGGCCGGCGTTACTGGATACCTTAATGCTGAGTCAGCTGGCGTTGGTACTGACCGGTGTTATTGCCCTGTTGGTTTATCCGCTGGGCAGTCGTGCACTGGTTAACCGTGGGCGCTTGCCGGGGCGCTTATTATTACTGGTGATGCGCTCCACCCCGGAGATGATTTTTGCCTTTGTGCTGCTGCTGGTGTTTGGTCCTTCCGGTTTACCGGCGGTGTTAGCACTGGCGATTCACAACGGTGGTCTGATTGGTTTTCTGCTTGCCGGGCACAGTGAAAAACAGCCCCAGCGCATTGATGATCCAACGGGTTTTAACCGCTACCTCTATCAGCAGACACCGCGTCTGTATCCGGGCTTTCTTGCCTTCCTGTTTTATCGCTGGGAAGTGATTCTGCGTGAGAGCGCCATTATGGGAATTCTGGGGATCGCCACGTTGGGTTTCTTTATCGACTCGGCGTTTGAGGAAATCCGTTACGACAAAGCCTTCTTTCTGATACTGGTTACCGCAGTACTGAATATTCTGGTGGACGCTGTGTCACGCCGGCTGCGCCGGTACAGCGGTGCCGAAAACGCCGGTGGGTTAGGCTGACGGAGCTGTTGTTCCTGGCGACTGTTTTCATATCGCCTTTTATTTCAGACAGCTGTTATTTCAAACCGCCGAAGCGCTGATAAAAACCGTTGGCGGCAACCGGTAACGGACCTTCAGCGGTTTCCAGTGATTCTTCCAGCCATTGCTCGGCACCCGGTGTCAGGGTGCGATAAATGTTACGGCATAACTGACGGGCAGCGCGGCCTTCCCAATCGCCCGGTAATAACTCATCCGGCAGTAATGGATCGCGCAATACCAGTTTACGGAATTCGTGAATTAACAGGGTGCGGGCAATAAAACACTCTTCCGGACGCAGGCTGGTCTGCTCGCTGATTTCCTTCCACAGCGGGCGGAACAGGGTCAGAAATTCCTGATACTGCTGAGCAAGCCCGTGCAGATCCCAGCATTCTTTTACCAGCAGGCGCACCGGACGACCGGCCAGTTCCTGCTGTGGCCGGGTTTCAAACACCACAACGTTATCTTCCAGTCCGGCAGCCGCGACGATGCTGTGCACCTGCGACAGATTGTAGTTGGGGCTGCCAAACACCTGGCCTGACAGCGTGGCAAAGCCCTGCCAGCCGAGATCATCCAGCAGCTGTTTGCGCTGATCTGCATCCAGCTGGTGGGTAATAATAAGACACCAGCTGCCGTCCCAGGACTGATCGTGATCGCTGTAAACGCGACGGAAAGCCTGCTCGAATTTACGCCGGCCAGGGCCAGTCAGGCTGTAATAACTGCGGCGGCCAATACGGTCGCTCATCAGCCAGCCATCCTGCGTCAGACGGAAAATGGTGGTGCGCATCAGGCGTTCATTAATGCCCATGGGCTCCAGCAGTTTGATCAGAGCTCCCAGCCACACGGTACCGCCATGAGGCTCAATGGAATCACCGTAAACAGTAATAACCAGCGACGACGCACGCAGCGGTTTCTGGCTGCGGAAGCGTTCAGTGATCGGGTCCAGTGAGTTCAGTTTTGGCATAAGGGTGCTGTGTCAGTTCGCTGTATCGGTTTGCTGTTATGAGTCGCGGTGTCTGCCCGGCATTATAAAGGTAATGGCCGGACATTATACGCGCTGAGCATCACGGTATTTGTTCTGTCTGGCCAAAAGGCGTGCAGAAACGGCTCTTCGGTCATGCTGTTCTGACGCTTAACCTTCTTTATTCAGTGGAGCATGCTCCCCGGTCTGAGGTCGTGGACGGTTTTCCTCCACTTCGGTCAGCGGTGTGCATTCCACCATAGAGCGGATACTGCGTTTGGTCAGATCAATGTACTGACGGGTAGCGTTCTGCTTCCAGGCAAGTTCTTTATCAGAGACCTGGCGCTTCACATCCGCCGGAGCTCCCATCACCATAGAGCGCGGCGGGCATTCAAAGCGTGTCTTAACAAACGACGCTGCCGCGACAATCGACTCAGCGCCTATGTCAGCGAAATCCATAATGACGGCATTCATACCGACCAGCGTATCTTCACCGATCACACAGCCATGCAGAATGGCGCCATGACCAATATGACCGTGGCGCTTAATGCGCGTCACGGTATCAGGGAAGCCGTGCACCGTGCAGTTGTCCTGCATATTGGATTCTTCTTCCATCACGATCTGACCGAAGTCACCGCGCAGACTGGCACAGGGGCCAACGTAACAGCCCGGGCCTATGATCACATCGCCGATCAATACTGCGGTGGGGTGGACGTAAGCGGTCGGGTGAACCACTGGGGTTACGCCATCAATACGGTAGCAGGGCATAAGGTGTTCCTCTTGTGCGTATTGCCGCAGCCGGTTGAGGCAGCCTGTTATGTCAGGCTGCTGCCTTTTGATTCCTGCTTTCTGCCTTTTGACAGTCGCCTTTGCTGCGGGCTTTTGCTGTAGTCCTTGAGGCTGAAATGGGCAGAATTTCCGGTCGTCTAAAACAATACGTTATTTTTAATTATTTTTGATTTTGTGTATCAGAACATAAGTTTAATGGCTTTGTGAAGTACTATAAAAACACAAAATTCTTAAGGTTTTTCCTGCTTTTGTATCATTTTTGGCCAGCCGTATTTAAATTTTTACCCCACTGTCATCGCGTAAATTCGCGGATTTACGGGGGTTTTTAGCGGAATACGACTAAAGCGATACGTAAAGATTAAAAAAATCTGTTGTTTTGTATCTTAAATTCATGCAGTTTGAATAAAAGCGATACACAAGTGCAGCAAAAATCTGTCAGCGCAGAAATAAAAAAAGCATGTGATCGCAGCCGACCCGTAACAAAAACAACAACGGGCGGAAAAGAAAAAGGTACTCACATGACAACCGATAATTTCCGTACGCTGGCTGTTGAAACAGCCGGTGCGGGGGTATGGCTGGTTAGACTGAACCGCCCCCAGGCGCTTAATGCCCTCAACACTGAGCTGTTGGGTGAACTGAGCGCTGTTCTCGACAACGCCGAAGACGCAGGCGACGTGCGTGCCGTGGTTATCACCGGCAATGCCCGCGCGTTTGCTGCCGGAGCCGACATCAATGAGATGGCGGCGCTGGATATGGTCGGCATCCTCAATGATCCGCGCCAGCAGCACTGGCAGCGTATTACCCGCTTCAGCAAACCGTTAATCGCCGCCGTGAATGGCTTCTGCCTGGGCGGTGGCTGTGAGCTGGCCATGAACGCCGATATTCTGATCGCCGGCAGCGATGCAAAATTCGGCCAGCCGGAAATCAATCTCGGCATCATGCCTGGCGCTGGCGGTACTCAGCGACTGCTGCGTGCTGTGGGTAAATCCATGGCCATGCAGATGGTGCTCAGTGGTCAGCCGATCACGGCGCAACAGGCACTGCAATGCGGCCTGGTCAGCGAAATCACTCAACCCGAATTTACCGTCGAACGCGCACTGGCGCTGGCTGCTGATATTGCCGCCAAAGCACCACTGGCGGTGCGTCTGGCGAAAGAAGCCATCCTGCGTGGTATGGACGCCGACCTGAGCACAGGTCTGCGCTATGAACGCCAGGCGTTTACTGTGCTGGCGGCGACAGACGACCGTAACGAAGGCATCGCTGCCTTCCGGGAAAAACGTAAACCCGGTTTCAGCGGTCGCTGAAGCCAGAACCGGACTGGGGTGATTTCTCCATGAGTTTTGAACACATTATTTATTCAGTGGATGCCGGTGTGGCACTGCTTAGCCTGAACCGACCTCAGGCACTGAACAGCTTTAACGAAGCCATGCATCTGGAAGTGCGCGAAGCACTGAAAATGACCGCAGAAAACCCTGACGCGCGGGTGCTGCTGTTAACCGCTGAGGGCCGTGGTTTCTGTGCCGGTCAGGATCTGTCTGACCGCAACGTGGCACCGGATGCGGACATGCCGGATCTGGGTCTGTCCATTGAGAAATTTTACAACCCGATGATCCGCCGTCTGCAGCAACTGCCTATGCCGGTGATCTGTGCCGTTAACGGCGTTGCCGCCGGAGCCGGTGCCAATATTCCGCTGGCCTGCGATCTGGTGTTGGCAGCGCGCTCGGCAAAATTTATTCAGGCGTTCTGCAAAATCGGTCTGGTGCCGGATTCCGGTGGTACCTGGTTCCTGCCGCGTCTGATCGGCATGGCGCGGGCCAAACAGCTGGCCTTACTGGGCGAGCCGTTAACCGCTGAGCAGGCATTGGAATGGGGCATGATTTATCGCGTCACCGACGACGAAGCCCTGCGTGATGAAGCGCTGGTGCTGGCCCGTCAGCTGGCAACACAGCCAACGATGGGGCTGGGTTATATCAAACGCGCCCTGAACGACAGCGTCAGCAATGGCTTTGATGAGCAGCTGACGCTGGAGCGTGATCTGCAGCGTCTGGCTGGCCGCACGGATGATTACCGCGAAGGCGTGGCGGCATTTATGGCCAAACGTCCGGCTGAATTTAAGGGGCGCTGAGATGAAAGCACTGGATACTTCCGTTATCTGCGGCGTCATCGGCGCCGGTGCAATGGGCGCAGGTATTGCGCAGGTAGCTGCTCAGGCCGGGCACAGCGTATTGCTGTTTGATACCCGCGAAGGTGCAGCCCGCGACGCCATTAATAACATTGAGCGTCAGCTCGCGCGCCTGGTGGAAAAAGGCAAGTTTACCGCAGAGCAGGCCGCAGCCACTGTCGCCCGCATGCAACCTGCGGCGGCGCTGAGCGATTTTGCCAATGCGGGTTTTGTGCTGGAAGCCATCGTCGAAAACCTGGATGTAAAACGCGGCTTATTAGAGCAGCTGGAAAGCATCTGTAAAGCCGACTGCATTCTCGCCACCAATACCTCGTCGCTGTCAGTGACCAGTCTTGGTGCCGGTCGTCAGCAGCCGCAGCGTATTGTTGGTATGCACTTCTTTAACCCGGCGCCGGTGATGAAGCTGGTGGAAGTGGTTTCCGGTCTGGAAACCGATAAAGCCATTGCTGAATGTGTGTTTGCGACGGCTAAAGCCTGGGGTAAAGAACCGGTTTACGCACGCTCAACACCTGGTTTTATAGTTAATCGTGTGGCGCGTCCGTTTTATGCCGAAAGCCTGCGTCTGCTGCAGGAACAGGCCGCCGACTGCGCCACGCTGGATGCCATTATGCGTGATGGCGGTGGCTTCCGTATGGGCGCTTTCGAGCTGACCGATATGATCGGCCACGACGTTAATTACGCTGTGACCAAATCCGTATTTGATGGCTATTACGGCGATTTCCGTTTTCAGCCTTCCCTGATTCAGAAAGAACTGGTGGATGCCGGCCTGCTGGGCCGTAAATCCGGCCGGGGCTTTTATTCCTATTCTGAGAATGCCGCTAAACCAGAGGCTGGCAGCGTAAGTGTGAGCGGTGATCCCGTACCCGGCTGCACGGCACTGGGCGACTGCGGTGTTCTCAGTTCTCTTGTGTCACGCCTGGCTGCCGCCGGGGTGATGGTGACTGCAGAGTCGTCTTCCGATGCCGGCGTACTGCGTATTGGCAGTGCCACGGTCGCGCTGAGTGATGGTCGCATGGCCTGTCAGCGTGCCCGGGAAGATGGCCTGAGCAATCTGGTGCTGATCGATCTGGCGCTGGATTACAGCAAAAGCAGCCGTCTGGCGGTAAGCCGCGCGGCTTCAACCTCTGACGAAGCACTGCAACAGGTGGCCGACTGCCTGGGCAAAGCCGATATCCGCATCAGCGAAGTCAGTGATGTACCCGGGCTGGTGGTGATGCGCACGGTGGCCATGCTGGCCAACGAAGGCGCAGACACCGTGCTGCACGGCGTTGCCAGTGCGGCGGATGTGGATACCGCCATGCGTTCGGGCGTGAATTATCCGCGTGGCCCCCTGGCATGGGCGGATCAACTGGGTCTGTCAGCAACCCTGACAGTACTGGAAAACCTGCAACAGGCGTATGGCGAAGAACGCTATCGCCCATCACTGTTACTGCGTCGTCTGGCGCAGCAGGGAGGAAGCTTTCATGGCTGAAGTACGCGAACTGAAGATCAATCCGGCCGACATGAATGCCGCTGAACTGGCGCAGGCCTGCGCCGATGAACTGTTCCGCCGCGATGACGCCAGTCAGTATCTGGGGATGCGTCTCAGCGATGTCGCACCGGGCCGGGCGACCATGACCATGGTGGTGCAGGAGTTTATGTTGCAGGGCCACAAAACCTGCCACGGCGGTTACATGTTTACGCTGGCGGATTCGGCTTTTGCTTTTTCCTGTAACACCTACAACCAGGCCACCGTGGCCATTGGCTGCAGCATTGATTATGTCGCCCCCGCCTTTGCCGGTGATCTGCTGACGGCGGTGGCGACCGAGAAATCGCGCAGTGGCCGTACCGGTAACTATGATGTGGAAATCCGTAATCAGGAAGGCGCACTGATCGCCATGTTCCACGGTAAGTCCTATCGCATTCGTGGCGAAATTCTGCCAATGGAGAACTCTGATGACTGATGCACTGATTATTGATGCTATCCGTACACCAATCGGCCGTTATGGCGGCGCGTTATCGGCAGTGCGTGCTGACGACCTTGGAGCGGTACCGATGAAAGCATTGATCGCACGTAACCCGTCGCTGGACTGGTCACAGCTGGATGACGTGATTTACGGCTGTGCTAACCAGGCCGGTGAAGATAACCGCAACGTTGCACGTATGTCAGCGCTGCTGGCAGGTCTGCCGGTATCGGTACCGGGCACCACAGTGAACCGTTTATGCGGTTCCGGTATGGATGCGGTGGGTATTGCCGCCCGCGCGATCCGCGCCGGTGAAGCCGGGCTGATGCTGGCGGGTGGAGTGGAATCCATGTCACGGGCGCCGTTTGTGATGGGCAAAGCTGAGCAGGCTTTCAGCCGCAGTGCGGAAATATTTGATACCACCATTGGCTGGCGCTTTGTGAACCGCCTGATGAAGTCGGATTTCGGTATCGACTCCATGCCGGAAACCGCTGAGAACGTTGCCGAAGAATTTAATGTTAACCGCGCCGACCAGGATGCTTTCGCCCTGCGCTCGCAGCAGAAAACCGCTTTGGCTCAGGAAAATGGCCGCCTCGACCGTGAAATTACCCCGGTGAGCATTGCCCAGCGCAAAGGTGACGCGCTGGTGGTAAACCGCGATGAACATCCGCGTGCGTCTACGACGGCAGAAGCGCTGGCTAAGCTGGGCACGCCATTCCGCAACGACGGTAAAGGCACAGTGACAGCCGGCAATGCTTCCGGCGTGAACGACGGCGCCTGTGCACTGTTGCTGGCCAGTGAAGCTGCCGCAGCACAATACGGCCTGAAAGCCCGTGGCCGCGTACTGGGTATGGCCACCGCCGGGGTTGAGCCGCGGATCATGGGCATTGGCCCGGCGCCGGCAACCCGTAAAGTGCTGGCCCAGACTGGCCTGACACTGGCGGATATGGACGTGATTGAATTGAACGAAGCCTTTGCTGCGCAGGGGCTGGCGGTACTGCGGGAACTGGGTCTGGAAGACGATGACCCGCGCGTGAACCCGAACGGCGGTGCTATCGCCCTGGGACACCCTCTGGGTATGAGTGGTGCGCGTCTGGTTACGACCGCCCTGAATGAACTGGAAGTGCAGAACAAACGTTACGCCCTGTGCACGATGTGTATCGGTGTCGGGCAGGGGATCGCGATGGTGATTGAGCGCCTGTGATCGCAAGTTAACCGGGTGGGGCTGCACCACATAAGTATAAAAGATGCGGCTCACCTGTTTCAGTCATAATCCATGAGGCAACGCCCATGAGTACAAAAATAAAAGAGGGACTCAGCATGAATATCCGCCAGCAATTCAAACCGGATCAGCTTGATCCTATGGAACATGCCAGCATTGACGAACTGCGTGCACACCAGCTGCAGCGTCTGAAGTGGAGCGTCAGTCACGCTTACGAAAATGTGCCGCTGTACCGTCAGCGCTTTGATGCCGCGGGCGTGCATCCGGAAGATATTCAGTCGCTGGATGATCTGGCCAAACTGCCGTTCACCACCAAGACCGATCTGCGTGATAACTACCCGTACGGCATGTTCGCCACACCGATGGAAGACATCGTGCGTCTGCATGCGTCCAGCGGTACCACAGGTCAGCCAACGGTGGTGGGTTACACCCAGCGCGATATCGACAACTGGGCCAACCTGGTTGCTCGTTCTATCCGTGCCGCCGGCGGACGCTCCAGCGATAAAGTGCATGTGTCTTATGGCTATGGTCTGTTCACCGGTGGTCTGGGCGCGCATTACGGTGCCGAACGTCTGGGCTGTACAGTGATTCCTATGTCCGGTGGCCAGACTGAGAAACAGGTACGCCTGATCCGCGATTTTGATCCGGACATCATCATGGTAACCCCGTCTTATATGCTCAATATCGCCGATGAGATGGAGCGTCAGGGCATTGATCCGCACAAACTGAGCCTGCGTCTGGGCATCTTCGGTGCCGAACCCTGGACCGAAGAACTGCGTCGTTCCGTAGAGCAGCGCATGGGTATCCGCGCCATGGATATTTATGGTCTGTCAGAAATTATGGGCCCGGGTGTCGCCATGGAATGTGCCGAAACTCAGGACGGCCCGACCGTGTGGGAAGACCATTTCTATCCGGAAATTATTAATCCGGAAACCGGCGAAGTACTGCCGGACGGTGAACTGGGCGAGCTGGTATTTACCACGCTGAGCAAAGAAGCTCTGCCGATGATCCGTTACCGTACCCGTGACCTGACCCGCCTGTTGCCTGGCACCGCACGCCGTATGCGTCGTATCGATAAAATCACCGGACGCAGCGATGACATGATGATCATCCGTGGCGTTAACGTCTTCCCGACTCAGATCGAAGAAGAAGTGGTTAAAGTTAAACAGCTGACTGACGAATATCAGATCCACCTGTATCGCAATGGCAATATGGACAGCATGGAAGTTCACGTAGAGCTGCGTCCTGAGTTCGCTCATCTGAGTGAATCCGAGACCCGCGATATCGTTGGTGAGCTGCGTCATCACGTGAAGTCCTCGGTGGGTATTACCGTCGGCGTTAACGTGTTCCCAAGCGGCGGTATTGAGCGTTCAGAAGGCAAAGCCAAACGCGTATTTGATAAACGCAATGGCTGATTAATCGAGTTGGGCGGTGCCTGAGCACCGCCGCAGAATGGCTGTGCGCTGCCCGATGCGCAGGCGGATGCTTCGACCAGATCCGCTGCGGGAAGGGATTTTTCCGCACCCTATATGATACAAAAATAGTTAATATTTATTGTTTTTAGTGTCGTAAGTTGGATGCAGAACAAAGAAATAAAAAGCAACAGCCATAAAGAACAAGGTAGCGCGGGCACAGTACCCGCACAGCAAAGCGGAGACAGAGCTATGTATGCACAAATGGTTGAGACCGGCTTAAAGCAGGTAAAAAGCCTGGATGAAATGGGCGCAGAAGAGCGTGCATTCCAGCAGAAGATTGATGCTGAAATCAAAATTGAAGCAAAAAACTGGATGCCGGATGCGTATCGCAAAACCCTGATCCGTCAGATTTCCCAGCACGCGCATTCGGAAGTGGTGGGTATGCTGCCGGAAGGTAACTGGGTCACCCGCGCGCCAACGTTTAAACGCAAGCTGCAGCTGATGGCGAAAATTCAGGATGAAGCCGGTCACGGTCTTTACCTGTACAGCGCCATGGAAACCCTGGGTGCAGACCGCGATGAAGAAATCGACAAGCTGCACACCGGCAAAGCGAAATACTCCTCCATTTTTAATTACCCAACGCTGAACTGGGCGGATATGGGTGCCGTGGGCTGGCTGGTGGATGGTGCCGCCATCGTTAACCAGGTGGTGCTGCAGCGTACCTCTTATGGTCCGTATTCCCGCGCCATGATCCGTATCTGTAAGGAAGAAAGTTTTCACCAGCGTCAGGGTTACGAAATCCTGCTGCACATGATGCGTCACGGTAACGAAGCGCAGAAAGAAATGGTGCAGGACGCGATTAACCGTCTGTGGTGGCCATCACTGATGATGTTTGGCCCAAGCGATGCTGATTCCCCGAACAGTGCGCAATCCATGGCGTGGAAAATTAAACGTCATACCAATGATGAACTGCGCCAGCGCTTTATCGACCAGACAGTGCCGCAACTGGAGTTACTCGGTTGTACTGCGCCGGACCCGGATCTCAAGTGGAACGAAGAACGTGGCCACTATGATTTTGGCGAAATTAACTGGCAGGAATTTTACGACGTACTGAAAGGCTACGGTCCGTGTAACCGCGAACGGGTAGAAGCACGCCGTAATGCCATTGAAGACGGAGCCTGGGTACGCGAAGCCGCGGTCGCTCATGCCAATAAGAAAAAACAGCGCTCAGCTGCCTGATAGCCAATACGTAAAACGGCCATAACAAAAGATAGGCCGGGGAGAAAACATAATGTCGCAATGGACCCTTTTTGAAGTTTTTGTTCGCAGTAAACACGGCCTGAATCACAAGCACGTTGGCAGTGTTCACGCCGCTGATGATCAGATGGCCATTGAAAATGCCCGCGATCTTTATACTCGCCGTAACGAAGGCGTGAGTATTTGGGTGGTGCCTTCTTCTGCGATTACCGCCACCGCCACTGACGAAAAAGAACCACTGTTCGATCCGTCGGACGACAAGGTTTATCGCCACGCCAGTTTTTACGAACTGCCGGATGAAGTAGGACATATGTGAGGCTGATGCAATGAAGAAATACGATGAACTGAGCGAATTTCTGCTGCGCATGGGCGACAGTGCCCTGATTCAGGGACAGCGTTTATGCGAATGGTGTGGCCACGCGCCGGCACTGGAAGAAGAGATGGCATTAATGAATGTCGGTCTGGATCTGGTCGGTCAGGCGCGCAACTGGCTCGATTACGCCGCAGAAAAAATTAACGACGGATGCGATGCCGACATGCTGGGTTTCCGTCGTGACGAGCGTGCATTCCGTAATCTGCTGTTAGTGGAACAGCCGAACGGTGACTACGCCGTCACTATGACCAAACAATTTTTATACGACGCCTGGCAATACCACCTGCTGGAAGCATTAACCGTTTCTGCTGATCAACGTATTGCGGCGATTGCAGCGAAATCATTAAAAGAAGTGACCTATCACCTGCGCCGTTCCAGCGAATGGATTGAGCGTCTGGGTGACGGCACCGAAGAAAGCCATCAGCGTATGGAAGCCGCCGTCGACACTCTGTGGCGTTTCACGTTTGAGCTGCAGGAAAGCGATGAGGTTATTGAGCAGCTGACGGCCACCGGCATTATTCCGCAGGGCGATCAGTTGGCGCAGCAATGGGCACAGACCGTGGCTGATGTATTTGCCCGGGCAACGCTGACCGTGCCGGACAATGCGCGCAGCTTTTATCTGAGTGGTCGTGAAGGCAAACACACCGAACACCTCGGTATTTTGCTGGCAGAAATGCAGTTCCTGCAGAGAGCGTATCCGGATGCGAGCTGGTGATCTGATTTCCACCGACAGCGCCGCTGAATTACGTATCAGTGGCAGTGCTGCGGACATTGATTTTGCCTGGCAGGTACTGAACGACGTACCGGACCCGGAAGTGCCGGCGGTGAGTGTGGTCGACCTCGGCATCGTGCGCGAAGTGTTCTGGCAGGATGAGCATTTGCAGGTGCTGATTACACCGACCTATTCCGGTTGTCCGGCCACGGAATTTATTGAAGAAGCGGTACGCGATGCTCTGCTGCAGGCGGGATTTGTTAATCCACAGCTGACACAGAAACTCGACCCGGCCTGGACCACTGACTGGATTACCGCAGAAGGCCGGGAAAAGTTAAAGGCTTACGGTATTGCGCCGCCAGCGGCCAGTGCCAGCAAGCGTTCGCTGTTGGGTGAACCCGTGCAGGTGCATTGTCCACAGTGTGGCAGTGAGCACACAGAGCAGCTGAGTGAATTCGGTTCCACAGCGTGCAAAGCCCTGTACCGCTGTAACGATTGTCTTGAGCCGTTTGATTACTTTAAGTGCATCTGACAGCTGCCGTTAAAAGCAGCTCAGAAAATAACAACAACGCCATTCGTGGCCGCAGGTTCTGGCGATAAACAGAACCCGGAACGAAGGCTGAACCAGCAGCACTCAGATACACCACTGAGGATGCGGTTAAAGGAGAAAATGATGACAACATTTCATTCCCTGACGGTTGCGGATAAACGCAGAGAAACCCGTGATTCAGTATCCCTGGTATTCGATATTCCCGCGGAACTGGCCGGTGATTTCCGTTTTAAACAGGGCCAGTACCTGACACTGAAAACAGCCATTAACGGTGAAGAAGTGCGCCGTTCTTATTCCATCTGCAGTGGTGTTAACGACGGCGAAATCCGCGTAGCCATTAAAAAAGTGCCGGGCGGTGTTTTTTCTTCCTTTGCCAATGATGCACTGTCGGTGGGGGACGCCCTTGAAGTGATGCCTCCTATGGGCTCTTTTTATGCAGAACTGGATCCGGCACGTAAAGGCCATTATCTGCTGGTGGCTGCCGGCAGTGGCATCACCCCGATCCTGTCGATCGCCCGAACCACCCTGGAAACCGAACCTGACAGCGAAATTACTCTGCTGTACGGCAACCGCGCAACGTCGTCCACCATGTTCCGTGAACAGCTGGAAGATTTAAAAAATGACTATCTTGGTCGCTTTAACCTGATTTTTGTCTTCAGTCGTGAGCAGCAGGATATTGATCTTTATAACGGCCATATCGATGCCGATAAATGCCGCTCGTTGTTTGCCCGCTGGATTGATGTGAAAAGCCTGGACGGTGCATTTATCTGCGGTCCGCAGGCCATGACTGAAACGGTGCGCGACATGCTGAAAGAAAGCGGAACACCGGCTGAGAAGATTCACTTTGAATTATTTGAAGCTGCTGGCAGCGCGCAGGAAAAAGAGCGCAAGCGCGAACAGCGGGCTCAGGCTGCTCAACAGCATACTGATATGACCGACGTTACTGTGATCCGTGACGGTCATGCCATGAGTTTTGAGCTGAAACAGAACACTCAGAGCCTGCTGGAAGCCGGTAACGAAAACGGTGCCGATCTGCCGTTCTCCTGTAAAGCTGGTGTCTGCTCTACCTGTAAATGCAAAGTGATTGAAGGCGAAGTCGATATGGATGTCAGCCTCGGGCTGGAAGATTACGAAGTGGAAGCCGGTTATGTGCTGTCCTGTCAGTCGTATCCGGTATCGGACAAAGTGGTGCTGGATTTCGATGAAATCTGACCGGCTGCTGAGCGGTAAAGAAAGTAAAAAGTAGCACGATAAAAAACAAGAATTTATTCAACGCAGAAAAAGCGGAGGCAATTATGTCAGCCCCGACATTACAGAGTTTTATTGCCGGCCAATGGCTCGGCCAGGAAGCAGCACAGTCACTGACCAGCGCGGTCAATGGTGAAGTGATTTATCACACGCATGCGGAACAGATTGATTTCGCTGAGTCGCTGGATTACGCCCGTACCACAGGTCAGAAATCCCTGCTGGAAATGGATTTCCAGACCCGCGCCTCCTGCCTGCGTGCGCTGGGTAAATACCTGATGGATCATAAGGAAAGTCTTTATGAAATATCTGCCCTCAGCGGTGCGACACGCATCGACAGCTGGGTGGATATTGAGGGTGGTGCCGGCACCCTGTTCGCTTATGCCAGCCTGGGGCGACGCGAACTACCATCCGGCAACTTAATTCATGAAGGCGATGCCATGCCACTGGGCCGTGAAGGTCAGTTCTGTGGCTCACATATTCTGGTGCCGCGCCGTGGTGTTGCTGTGCATATTAATGCCTTCAACTTCCCGGTCTGGGGCATGCTGGAAAAGTTTGCGCCGAACTTCCTTGCGGGTATGCCGTGCATTGTTAAACCGGCGTCGGCGACCAGTTATCTGACCGAAGCTGCCGTGCGGCTGATGCACCAATCCGGCCTGTTACCGCAGGGCAGTCTGCAGCTGGTGATCGGCCGTACCGGTGATCTGCTGGATCGGGTAGATGGTCAGGATATGGTTACCTTTACCGGTTCTGCCAGCACCGCCGCCATGCTGCGTACCAATGAAAATCTGATTAAAAATTCTGTTCCATTCAATGCTGAGGCCGACTCTCTAAACTGTGCGATTCTGGCGCCGGATGTTACGCCGGATGATGTTGAATTCGATCTGTTTGTTAAGGAAGTTGTGTCAGAAATGACGGTGAAAGCCGGGCAGAAATGTACCGCGATCCGTCGTGTACTGGTGCCGGAAAACCGCATTGATGCAGTGGCTGAAAGAATTGCTGCACGACTGGCAAAAGTGACTGTGGGTGATCCACGCCTTGAAGGTGTTCGTATGGGCGCACTGGCATCCCACGATCAGCAGAAAGATGTGCGTCATCAGCTGGAAGCACTGATGGCAACCAGTGAAGTGGTTTGCGGTAACAGCCGTGATTTCGCTACTCAGGGTGAAGGCACAGAAAACGGTGCATTCTTCGAGCCGACACTGCTGCTTAATAACACACCGGATGGCGACTGCGGTGCCCACGATATCGAAGCCTTTGGTCCGGTCAGCACGCTGATGCCATACCGTGATACTGATCATGCGCTGGCACTGGCGGCCCGTGGTAAAGGTTCTCTTGTTTCTTCATTGGTGACCCGTGATCCGGCTATTGCTGCCGACATGGTACCTGTGATGGCCTCTTATCACGGTCGTGTACATATCCTTGATGAAAAATCGTCAAAAGAATCCACTGGTCATGGTTCACCGCTGCCAATGCTGAAACACGGTGGTCCTGGTCGCGCCGGTGGCGGTGAAGAGCTGGGTGGTATCCGCGCAGTGAAACATTATCTGCAGCGCGCAGCGATCCAGGGATCACCGACCATGCTGACGGCCGTAAGCCGTGAATATGTGCGTGGAGCCGACACCATTGAAACCGATGTGCATCCATTCCGTCGTCACTTTGAAGAAGTACAGATCGGCGAGTCGCTGCTGACTCACCGCCGTACCGTAACCGAAGCGGATATCGTCAATTTCGGTTGCCTGTCCGGTGATCATTTCTACATGCATTTTGATGAGCTGGCAGCCCGCGATTCTCAGTTCGAGAAGCGTATTGCTCATGGCTATTTCGTGCTCTCTGCCGCTGCGGGGCTGTTTGTATCTCCGGGTGTTGGTCCGGTTCTGGCGAATTATGGTCTGGATAACCTGCGCTTTATTACCCCGGTGGGTATCGGCGACACCATTCAGGCACGCCTGACCTGTAAGCGCAAAATTGATCAGGGCAAAGAAAGCCCTAAAGGTGAACCACAGGGCGTTGTCGCCTGGGATGTTCAGGTGACTAATCAGGAGGGTGAGTTAGTCGCCAGCTATGACATCCTGACATTGGTTAAAAAGAAAGACTGAAACAACAGGGGGGTGTGAAAAGCTTTTTTCATATCCTTTGAAGGTTTTCGGATAGATAACAATAACAACGATTGTCTCTGTCTTCAGAGCAATCAGAGAAAGCTGACGTATCAGGGGCCAGAAGCCTTATCAACTGAGCGTCGGCCTTCTTACCGGTTCATTGCCTGATCAGTCAGGTGTGAAATGGGTGAATCTGTACAGTCGTGTGGATCACCCCGAATAAAACAATAATTAAACAGCAAGGTGCTAATTATGAATACGCTTAAAAAAATTGCCTCTGCCGGCCTGCTGGCCACTACTCTGTTTGCTTCATTTAATGCCGCCGCTGAAACGGTTCTGCGTGTGGGTACCTGGTTGCCACCGACGGATAAGCAGAACGAAGTGGTGTGGCCGACCTGGGCTAAATGGGTTGAAGAAGCGACGGAAGGGCGCGTTAAAGTAAAACTCGAGTATGGCCTTGGCCATCCGAAAACCATGTTCCAGTTAGTGGAAGATGGTGTTGTTGATGCTTCCTTCAGCTTTCATGGCTATGTACCGGGCCGTTTTAAATTACCACAGATCGTAGAAGAGCCTGGTCTGGGGGTTGGCGCTGAAGCGGCTTCTGTGGCGCTCTGGCGTGTGTACGATGAACACCTGCGTCAGGCTGGCGAATTTGAAGGCCTGCAGGTGCTGGCAATGTTCTCCCACGGTCCGGGTACTATTCAGTCAAACTTTCCGATAAAAACCCTGGCCGATATTGAAGGTAAAAAAATCCGTGTAGGCGGTGGTGTTCAGACTGAACTGGCCGAGCGTATGAAACTGACGCCGGTCGGTGCGCCAGCCACAAAAGCCTACGAAATGCTGCAGCAGGGTGTTATTGACGGCATCTTTATGCCAATGGCTCAACAGAAAAGTCTGCGTCTGAATGAAGTGACCAAATACATCACTGTATTCCCTGCCGGTATGTATATGGGTAGCTTCTCCATGTTTATTAACCCTGAATTTATGGAAGATCTGGACGATCGTGATCGTGAAGCCATCCTGGCTGTATCCGGTGAAAAGCTGTCTGCCATGGCTGGTCGTGCCTGGGAAGAGGGTGATATGGAAGGCTACGAAGAAGCCCGTAAAGCCGGTGTTGAAATCAACGAGCTGAGCGCCGATTCACCACTGGCGGTTGAATTCAACAAGATGATTTCCGGTATGGATCAGATCTGGGTTGAGTCTGTCGCTGACCGCGAAGTTGACGGTCCGGCGGTGATGAAAGAACTGCGTGATATTGCGCACACCTATAAACCTGCTCAAAGCGTTGCTGCGGAAGAATAATTATGTCTGTGTCTGATTGGGTATCAGAACACTATGAGGAAAAAGGGCCAGTCAAATGGCTGGCCTTTTTTCTCGAATGTATTGCAGGTTGTGTTCTGTTTGCATTGGTATTGCTCACCTGTGTTGATGTCATTGGCCGGTATTTTCTCGGCAATGCCATCAACGGCAGTACAGAAATGACGGAGATTGCTCTGGCCGTCATTATTTTCGCAGAAATGCCGGTTATCACCTGGCGTGGCGGCCATGTGGTGGTGGATCTGCTCGACCGCTATATGAATTACTGGCTGGTAAAAGCGCTGGGTCTGTTATCCGTCATTCTGGTTGCCGGTGCTTTTTACGCATTGGCCAGCCGCATGTGGTATCTGGCAGAGCGTTCGTTGCGCAGGGACGTAGTGACTGAATACCTGGAAATTCCTACGGGCTATATCGTGCAGTACATCTCAGTGATGAGTTACGTCTGCGCTGCCATGATGATCAGTTATGGCCTGTACCGTGTGATTAAAGAAAAATAATCACCTTAAAACCAACTGCTGAGATTTAGGTTGCGTTATGACTGTTGCATTGATTGGCTTTGCCATACTTCTGATTCTGATCATTGTAGTGCGTATTCCCATTGCGTTCGCCATGGGTTTTACCGGCTTTTTTGGCTTTGCTTATCTGCAGGGCCTGGGCTTCGATAATTTTATGGATTTCCGCTGGAGCGGTGTTCTTTCCATGGCTTCCAACCGTGTTATCGATACGGTGCAGGAATATGGACTGTCGGTAATTCCACTGTTTATTTTGATGGGCAATCTGGTAACTAACTCAGGCCTGTCTCAGGCACTGTATCGTGCGTCCAACGCGTTTTTAGGGCATCACAAGGGTGGTCTGTCGATGGCAACCGTCGTTGCCTGTGGTGGCTTCTCGGCGATCTGTGGCTCATCGTTGGCAACATCAGCGACCATGGCCAAGGTAGCTATGCCGCCAATGCGTAAATACGGCTATGCCGATTCGCTGGCGACAGCCTCCATTGCTGCCGGCGGTACTCTGGGAATTCTGATTCCACCGAGTGTGATTCTGGTTATTTACGGCCTGCTGACAGAAACCAGTATCCGTGAACTTTTTGCTGCCGGTTTTATTCCGGGCCTGCTCGGTGTGCTTATGTATCTGGGCGCGGTGAAATACGTGGTATGGCGTAACCCGGAAGCAGGTCCGGCCGGTGAGAAACTGCCGTGGAAAGAACGCTTTATGGCGATGAAAGGCGTCTGGGGTGTTGTCGCGCTGTTCACGCTGGTGATGGGCGGTATTTATCTCGGTATTTTTACCCCAACCGAAGCTGCGGGTATCGGTGCCGGTGGTGCATTATTGATTGCGCTGTTCCGCCGCACTCTGTCACCGGGTCTGCTGTTTGCTGCCTTAAGTGATACCGGGCGCACCACGGCCATGCTGTTTGGTGTAGTGATCGGTGCGCTGATCTTCTCTGACTTTATTAACCGTGCCGGACTGCCGGACGATCTGCTGGCGTTTGTGACTTCGCTGGATGTCAGTCCGCTGGGTGTCATCCTGGTAATTCTCGGTATTTATATTGTGCTGGGTATGGTGTTTGAAAGTCTGTCCATGCTGCTGCTGACTGTGCCTATTTTCTATCCACTGGTTGAAAGCTTGGGTTTCGATCTGGTGTGGTTCGGTATCGTGGTGGTTGTGGTTACTGAAATCAGCCTGATTACACCGCCGGTGGGGATGAATATCTTCGTTCTGAATGCGGTGATACGGAATATTAATCCGGCGACGATTTTTAAAGGCGTCACGCCGTTCTGGTGCGCAGATATTGTCCGTCTGGCACTGATTACTCTGGTACCGGTGATCACCCTGGTGCTGCCAGAACTTTTATACCGCTGACAGGAGGCGTCTATGTTACCCGGAGTTAAACGTATTCTTTATGCATCCGATCTGCGCGAAGGATCGCGCCCTGCCTTCCGCGCAGCGGTCAGCTTATGTGGACACTATGAATCGCATATCACCTATCTGCATGTGATTGAATCGGCAGGGGCGCAGGCTGAGAAGATTGTTAAAGAAATGATGGCCCGTGATAAATCCCTGCAGGCGATGCACGACAGTTGTGTACAGGAAGTTCACGAAGGGATTTTTAAGCGTGTGCAGGCTTTCTGTGACACTGAGCTGGACGAAGACGAGCGGCTTCAGGCTGGGCAGCTGGATGCTAAAGTCACTGAGGGCGAGCCCTGGCGGGAAATTCTTAAAGTAGCGGATGAAATCCGTGCCAGTGTGATCGTGATGGGAACCCGTCATGATCACAGTCTGGGCAAAGTATTGATTGGTTCGACTGCGGGCAAAGTGATTGAACACAGTAAGCGACCGGTATTGGTCGTTCCTTTGACCTCATGACCGACCCTCTGACTGATCGAATGACGAACTTCCTGAACAAGTTACTGAGTAAGCTCCTGATCAGAACTGCCTGATTAGCAACCTCGCCGGTGTAAGCCGGCTTTCCGGGGGTTCCAGCCCCCGCTTTTTTCTTTCTACCCGCATTCGCTTAAGTCTGGCTGTGTTCAGTCAGCGCTGGATTCATCAGAGTTATCTTCTTTTTTGCAAAAACTTATACGCTGAAAACAGTACCAGCTGCAGCATGGCGGGCGGCATTAGGATGAGTAATGCCCAGATATATTGGTAGCTCAGATTATTCACGGACGTGGATGCTGAGATTATCGTCAGGGCCAGTGGCACACCTGGCAGCAGGGTACAGCAAAGTGTGTAGAGCGTATTTTTAAATGCCTGCTGAAGATGAATAGCTGTCCATACCGCAGGTGTTAACAGTATAAAGCTGATCAGCCAGCCAGCGGCAAAGGGGGGAGGCAGCAAGGTGCTCCAGAATGATGCCGGCAGTATTTTGGAAAAGATAAACAAAAACGGCTGCGCTGCCATCGCTCCCAGCAGAAGACCTGTCGATACCAATATGCCTCGCCGGCCAGAGTCTGTGGTTTTTGCCGTTACATCCATGTACTTTCCTCGTTTGCAGAAGCCGCTATTTATGCAGCTTAACATCAGATTGCGGATTGCGGACATATTCTTACCTGTGCTGCCGCGTATCGCTGCAGAAATCTCCTGCGCTGCCTTGCACATCTGGTCGGAATTTAATCAGTGTTTAGTCAGAGTATGCCGCTGAAATTTCTCTGGCGTTAATCGTGTTTATATCATTATCAAAATGTGAAACGGTAGCTTTTTCCAGTGATCCGCTATCGCAATACTGCCCGCGGACCGGACGCCACCGCCCGGCAGGACAATAGTCTGCCGGCTGAATCAGGGAATCCGGCCAGGAAGCTGATTATCCAAAAAAGGACAAATGGAATGAAAACACGTAATTTTTTTGCTTTGACTCTGGCGACCGTTTTTACTCTGGGCCTGACCGCCTGTGGTGAAGAAAAAGAAAGCACAGCTGCAGCAGACACTGCTCCGGCAGCAAGCAGTCAGGCAAAAGTTGATGAAGCTCAGGCAGCGGCTGAAGAAGCTATGGCGGCTGCAGAGAGTGGCGATACTGCTGCAGTAGAAGCAGCGGTTGCCAAAGCTCAGGAAGCAGCTCAGGCAGCTGCAGATGCAGCTTGTGAAGAAGCTAAAAAGCAGGCACGAGATGCGGGTCTGGATGAAGATCAGGTTCAGTGCTGATTTAAATCCGGCTGAAAGAGAGCACTGCGGTGCTCTTTTTTTTTAATAATTTAAATTAAAAAATTTTACGCTGACTGCCTGCTCAGCCTTTGCGGTCAGCCTGACGCCGCGCTTCACACAGCGCCAGAATACTTTGCTTTTGTTGGACAGTGGATTCTACCCAATGACGAATCTCTTCCAGTGTGCGGTAACAGCCGAGGCAAATATCATTGTGGTCGAGGCAACAGTTCCTGATGCAGGGTGAGGAAATGGCTTGCCCGGCTTTCTTGTTGTGATCAGCATACTGTTTATCCGAGGTCATATTGCAGCTTTCCTTTTCAGCACTTTGTCTCCTTCAGTACCTCCCCCTCAGCACCTACTCCTTCAGTACCTTACCGGCCTTCAGCACCTTTCTGGTTCAGATAATGGTGTACCGCTGTTAACTTTATGCCAACTTAAAGGATTCGCAAAGGACCAGAGGAGGTTAGTCAGGAGTATGCTGCCAGCAAGGGCTGGTATTAATCATCGTCGTCGTCATCATCGTCATCCAGTGAACGGGTGATCGGACGATAAATTTCTACCCGGTCGCCGTCTTTCAGTTCGCTTTCCGGCGTTGCCAGTTTGCCAAAAATACCGACACGCATACTGTCGAGGTCGATTTCCGGGTATTTGTTCAGAAGGCCGGACTGTTCCACAGCCTCAGCCAGCACACAGTCATCATCGACATCCAGTGTGATCCAGGGTTGTTTTCCGGCAATCGCATAAATAACACTGACCTGCATCTTTCTGTCCTCAGCAATGTGAACTGATGGTAACCAGCCCGTTATCTGCTTTCTGTGGCAGGCGGCGGTCGATCATGCGTTTAATTACGATCAGGAAACCCAGCGCCATAAAGGCACCAGGTGGCAGAATTGCCAACAGAATACCTGAATAGTTTGGAATGACTGTGGTTTCCAGCCAGGCGAAATGACTGCCAAGTAACAGCGAGGCGTTGGCAAACAGGGTGCCGCTGCCGAGAATTTCGCGCATACCACCTACCGCGACCAGCACCCACATAAAGCCGAATCCCATGGCCAGTGCATCGACGGTTGCGTTGAGTACGGGTTGCTTGCTGGCGTAACTTTCAGCACGGCCAAAAATCGCACAGTTAGTAACGATCAGCGCGATAAACAGCCCCAGCACTTTATACAGATCATGCATAAACGCATTAATGGTCATATCAACCAGAGTTACCACAGTGGCAATTAATACGATCAGCACCGGAATCCGTACCTGCGGGCTGATGACGCCGCGCACGGAAGAGATAATGATATTGGTCAGCAGCAGTACCGCCAGAGAGGCAATGCCCATGCCCAGACCATTGGTGGCACTGGTGGTTACCGCCAGCAGTGGGCACAGAGCCAGCATTTGCCCCATGGCAACGTTGTTGTCCCATAACCCTTCACGGAATATCTGACGAAACTGACTCATGAGGCGGCCTCCGTTGCTTCGCTGCCGGTATTTTTTGCCGACGATTGTGATTGTTGTTGCACCTGTTTTTCCACGCGCTCAGGCGACGCACTTTGTTCATCTGCGGCTGATGTCATGCCCGCCGCCAGAGTTTTCAGACCGTCTTCGCTTTCTGCCCAGCTGCGATACAGCAGCAGCCCGGTATGAACGCCTTTAACCACTGCGCGGGGGGTAATGGTTGCGCCGGTAAACTGATCAAATTCCCCGCCATCTTTTTTTACATGCCAGCCCTGTTCGCTGACATTCTCCAGAGACTTGCCATCAAAGCCGGTAATCCAGTCGCTTTTTTCCACTTCGATTTTGTCTGCCAGTCCGGGCGTTTCAATGTGGCTGATAATACGCACGCCCATTAATTGTCCATCCGGAGTTACCGCCAGAATCATATTAATAATCCCGCCCCAGCCAGCAATCGACAGCTGCACAGCAACGGCGGTTACCGCACCATTTTTCTCTGCCAGCATTAAGGTGGCCGGTGCGCTGAGTGCTTCGTGCTGCAGCGTACGGGTATCGGTCAGCGGATCATTATCGTAATAGCTCTGCGGAAGTACCTGCGCAAGCATGGCGAGCTTATCGGCGGTTTTATGATCTTCGATGGATTGCAGCGTTGTGTGATTACCAAGAATCAACAGCAGGCTGACCAGCGCACAGGCACCTCCCAGCAGAAGTGCCTGATAAACCGGTTTTTCTTTGTACGGCTGAATATCGAAGCTGATCATCAGGACACCTTGCGTAAAGCAGAAACGTGTTTAGCAGCACTACCCTTGCGGTTACGGCCGTACGCCCGCGGTTTAACTGCCCGGTCAATCAGTGGCGTCAGGGTGTTCATCAGCAGGATGGCAAACGCCACCGCTTCCGGAAAACCGCCCCAGCTGCGGATACAGAACAGCAGCACACCACAACCAACGCCGAAGATAATTTTGCCGGCAGCAGTGGAAGGTGATGTGACGTATTCAGTGGCGTAAAAAAATGCACCGATCATGATGCCGCCGGATGTCAGGTGGAACAGCGGCCCGGCATAGCTGTCGGCATTGGTGTGCGAAGCGAGTAATGACAGTATGGCCAGCGAGCCCAGCAGTGCTATTGGTATGTGCCAGCTGATGACGCGGGTAATAATCAGATAAAGGCCACCGATAAGTGCCAGTGCTTCCGACGTTTCACCCATACTGCCACGGGTCATGCCGAAGAAGGCATCCTGCAGACTGAAATCCGCGGCAATCATGTCGCTCATATGTGCGCCGCCCGCTGCAGCGGCTTTACTGGCCCCCAGCCAGGTGGCGCCGGTCATACCATCGGCCAGTGGCGCACTGGCAAAAATAATCTTCAGGGATTCTATAAAGCCCGGTGCTGATGCGCTGTTAATTGGCGTAACGTTTACCCAGGTAGTCAGCTGTACCGGAAATGAAATTAACAGTGCGACACGGGCGAGCAGGGCGGGATTAAATACGTTCTGACCAATACCACCGTAAATCTGTTTACCAATGGCAATAGCAAAAAAGGAACCGCCAACGCCAACCCACCATGGGGCCCATGGCGGCAGAGTTAATGCCAGCATCCAGCCGGTTAACAGCGCTGAATTATCTTTTAAGCGGCTGAGCGGCTGGCCGATTAAATACAGACACAGGGCTTCGGTTAAGACAGCGCTGGCAGCGGTGATGGTGAACAGAATGATGGCCGGCCAGCCAAAGCAATAAAAGCCCCACAGGGTGACCGGCGTCAGAGCAATGCAGACGCGAAGCATAATCCGGTCGATACTAGAACGATCGTGAGCGTGTGGGGACGCTGTGGGCGTGTAAACCTGTTCAGCAGTCATGGCAAATTACTCTCTCAAAAATACGTCAGCTTTCGCTTTCACTGGTGGCTTTGGCTTCACTTGCTTCGCTTACTGCGGTCAGCTCAGCGGCTTCGCCTGTAGCAACTTCTGTTTTTACATCTGCCGCTGCTTTTTTCGCTTTTGCTTTTTTAGCCGCGGCTTTGGCTGCCTTAGCTGCTTCTTTCGCGGCTTTTGCTGCGCGCTTGGCTTCGGCTTCGGCTTCCAGACGATCCTTACGTGCTGCCATTAATTCCTGGGTATAGGTCAGCTTCTGCTGGCTGGCTCTGCGGTCGGCCAGTTCACCTTTGGCGTATTCAAAATATTGCACCAGAGGAATATGGGACGGGCAGACATAAGCGCAGGAGCCGCACAGAATGCAGTCGCGCAGACCTGCTTCCTGGGCGCCATCAAGATCATCCTGTTTGGCATTACGCGACATTTCCAGCGGCAACAGACCCATCGGGCAGGCGTCTACACAGCGGCCACAGCGGATGCAGGGCGATGGCATATGTTCATTCACTTCGGCTTTGGTTAACGCCAGAATGCCGGAGCTGCCTTTAATTAATGGCACTTCGGCGGTAGGCAGAACCTGCCCCATCATTGGCCCACCCATTAATATACGGGATGGGGTTTTCGTCAGTCCGCCACATTGTTCAAACAGATGACTGATTGGCGTGCCCAGTAAGGCTTCGACATTCTGCGGCTGGCCAACACAGCCACCGGCCACTGTGGTTACCCGTGATAATAATGGCCGGCCGTACACCAGTGCCTGCTGAATGGCGTACACAGTGGCGACGTTATGCACCAGTACGCCGATATCGTTACTGCGTTTGCCTGCCGGAACTTCATAGCCAGTGACGGCCTGAATTAATTGTTTTGCCGAACCCATCGGATAACGGGATGGCACCACCATAATTTCGATAGAACCAATGTCTTTGGCGGCTTCCTGCAGGGCGGCGATGGCTTTGGGCTTGTTGTCTTCAACCGCGATAACTGCGCGATAAGCTTCGATGATGTAGCGGACCAGTTTGGTACCTTCAACGATTTCTTCTGCACGCTCACGCATTAAGCGGTCGTCGGTGGTCAGGTAAGGTTCACATTCACCACCGTTGACGATCAGGGTTTTAATTTCAAAACGACGGCCCTGACGTAATTTAATGGCGGCCGGAAAAATCGCACCGCCCATACCGACAATACCGGCTTCTTCCACCAGGCTGGCCAGTTCTTCCGGAGAGGTTTTATACGGATCTTCCGGTGGGCATAGTTCCGTCCATTTTTCCATGCCGTCCGGCTCAAGAATAATGGCGTTGGCCGGCAGACCGGACGGGTGCGGCATGGTAATGGTTTCAATACCAACAATAGTGCCGGACGTCGGTGCATGAATATTGGCTGACAGGCGTCCTTCTGCTGCGGCAATGCGCTGGCCTTTCAACACGCTGTCGCCAACCTGCACTAATGGCACCGCATCTTCACCGGAATGCTGACACAGAGGCAGGTACAGGCGCTCAGGCAAAGGCAATGAAGTATTAATTGCCAGAAAGCCGCTGTCTTCTTTATGACCGTCGGGGTGTACACCGCCGCGGAAGGTTCCCAGTCCAAATAACATAATCAGGCTGCCTCAGGTTTGGTCCAGTGCCAGGTGGTCAGAGTTACCGGCGTGCTGATCAGGCTGATGCAGTCTTCCGGACAGGCATCCACACACTGGTTGCAGCCGGTACAGGCATCGGCATAGACCACATGAATCTGTTTGCTGGCGCCGACGATGGCATCCGTCGGACAGGCTTTGTAGCAACGGGTACAGCCGGTGCAGAGGTCTTCATCAATGGTTGCCAGTTTGGGCTCAGCGGTTTCACCGAGCGTCGACAGATCAATGTCCAGCAGTTTGGCCAGATTCTCAGCAAGGGCGCGGCCGCCCGGAGGGCAGCAGGTAACGTCGGCGCTGCCATTGGCCATGGCTTCTGCAGCCGGGGAGCAGCCGGGAAATCCGCACTGTCCGCACTGACTGCCAGGTAACATTTCTTCAATTTCCTTAACGATCGGGCTGGCTTCTTCCACCGCAAAAAAACGTGCAGCCAGACCCAGCAGGCCACCAAGTGCCAGACCCAGAATGGTCAGTACCAGAGTCGCAATTAACATACAGCCTCCTTTTTTCTGTTATTTATCTGCGCCGTCAGATCATGCCGCTGAAGCCCATAAATATGAGCGACAACAGACCAGCAGTAATCAGACTGATCGGAGTACCGGTAAACAGCGCCGGCACATTAGCTAATGCCAGACGTTCGCGCAGACCGGCGAACATCACCATAACGATAACGAAACCCAGCGCCGATCCGAGACCAAACATCAGGCTCTGCGGCAGATTGTGTTTTTCGTTGATATTCAGCAGTGCTACACCCAATACCGCACAGTTGGTGGTAATGAGTGGCAGAAAAATCCCCAGCGCTTTGTGTAATGCCGGACTGGTTTTACGCATCATCACTTCGGTGAACTGCACCACAGCAGCGATGATCAGAATAAAGGAGAGGATTCTTAAAAATTCTATGTCTAAAGGCTGAAGTAAAAGATGTTCAATCAGCCAGCTCAGAAGGGCAGATAAGGTAAGAACAAAGGTGGTCGCCAGACTCATGCCCCAGGCAGAAGAAACGCTGCTGGATACCCCCATCAGCGGACAAAGCCCAAGGAATTTCACCAGTACAATATTATTGACCAGAGCTGTGCTCACCAATATCAGTAAGTAATCCATATCTCATACCTCATGCCATTACCCCAGTAGCCAGCCCGGTTTTTCATTGGCAGATTTATATAAAGGCGACGGGGCGCTGCATATTCTGTGAAGGCTGATGTGTGCCTGATGCGTTATTGCATTTCACATGCCACAGGAATTTTTCGGCGAGGCGGAACATGGGCGGATGCATTTATTTGTGCATCATGGGTCTGCAAAGCCTGAAAACAGTGCGTTTGCAGCAAAGGTGACACAAGTTCTTCTTGTCGCGTTTGTTACAAAAGCGCGAAAAGCCAATTTTGTCGTTTGTTGTTTTTGCTACAAAAAATGAAATTCTTGTCGGGCAGATGACAGTAATCATGGGGCCTGAGGCGAAAAAAACATCAGGCACACTCTTTGCTGACCTGTTTAATAGTGTCTTCAGAATAATGCATACAATGCATTGCGCCATAAGGAGCTGGTATGGGGAAAATCAAGCTCACTCAGGATCAGGCCGAGGCTGTGAACCTGTCTGAAAAAGGTATTGCTGATATTCACCCGGAAGGAGTCCTGTTAGCAGAGGAAGTTTTCTTTCAGGCGGTAGAGCATTCACCTGTGGCTATTTCGATCACGGATCTGAAAGCCAATATTCTTTATGTGAACCGTTCTTTCACCCAGGTAACCGGGTACAGTGAAGAAGAGGTTCTGGGAAAAAACGAATCCATTCTTTCCAATCACACCACGCCGCGGATTGTTTATCAGGCATTGTGGGGGCGTCTGGCTCAGCAGAAAGCCTGGAGCGGTATGCTGCTGAACCGCCGTAAAGATCAGCGTCTGTATCTGGCAGAGCTGACGGTTGCGCCGGTAATCAATGAAAATAATGAGACGATTTATTATTTAGGTATGCATCGTGACGGTTCGGAAATGCACGAACTGGAACAGCGTCTTATTAATCAGAAGCTGATGATGGAATCCGTTCTGAATTCAGTTCCGGCATCCGTTGTGGTTCTGGATGAAACCGGTCATGTAGTTTCAGCTAACCCAAGTTTCCGTGAGCTGGCGAAAGAATTAACGGACAGCGACAGTCTGGATGCTGCCGTTGATGTGGTCAGTAAACATCTGGGTAGCAGTTATACCAATCTGATTGATGAAAGAAAGAGTTTCGATGATCAGGAATTCTCCATCGATCATGGCCGTAGCCTGGCGCGTTGGTTCAGTTGTTTCGGTACCAATATTGATGTGCAGGGCGAACAGGCGGACGGATTTTTTGAGCAGACGGTGCATCACTATGTGCTGCTGATGATTAATGAAATTACCGATATCCGCCGCCGTCAGGAAGAAACCCATCTTAATGCTTTAAAAGCATTAATGGCGGAAGAAGATCTGGTGCAGGGCATGCGCGAAACCGTTAATGGTGCCATTCATCAGATGGAAGGACCGGTCAATCTGCTCGCCACGGCGGTCAGTATGTTACAGCGTCGCAGTGCGGAAAGCCGTGATGACGCATTGCTGGCTGCGCTGGAAGATGCGCTGGCATCCGGACGGGGTGCCATGGACAGCATGCGTGATTCCATGCCTGCGGAAATTCAGGAAAGTAAAAAGCCGGTCAATATTAATGAACTGTTGCGCGAAGCGCTGGCACTCAGTACCGAACGTTTCCTGTCTGCCGGTATCACAGTGGCCTGGCAGCCGTCGGTTCACCTGCCAGCGATTATTGGCCGTGAACGCCGCCTGCGCAGTATGTTTAAACAATTAATTGATAATGCCGTAGACGCTATGAGCGAACGGCAGGTCAGACAGCGTGAGCTGACCATCATTACCAGTGATGCAGAAAAAGACGTCGTTACCTGCGAAATTATTGATACCGGCAGTGGTATTGATCCATCACTGATGATGAAAGTATTTCAGCCATTTTTCAGTACAAAAACCAACGGCAGTGGATGCCGTGGTATGGGCTTGCCGATGGTGCATGAAGTGGTCAGTGACCACGCTGGTACCGTCCGCATTGACGAAAAACACAAACCGGGATGTCGCATTATCGTTCAGATTCCCGTCACATCCATTCGCTGAGAAGGGTGATCCTTTATGAGCCACTCTATAGCCAATGCAGGTATGCGGGTTAACAGCAAAGCCGAACTGATCGAACGTCAGTTCCGTTGCATGTGTGAAGTGTCGGGTATCTTATCCAAAGCCAAAAATATTGAAGAAACGCTCAGCGGAATTCTGGGTGTTCTGCATAATCAGGCTGGCCTGCGTCATGGTGTTATCACCCTGTATGATCCGGAAAACAGCCTGATTCAGGTTGGCGCTGTTTATTCTGATTCAGAGAGCGTTAATAAACATTCATCCTCGGTAAAATATCAGCCGGGTGAAGGCATTGTCGGACGCGTACTGGAAATTAACGAATCCATCGTCCTTGGCCGTATTTCCAGCGAGCCGCGCTTTCTCGACCGGCTGGAATTATACGATCTGGAATTACCATTTATTGGTGTGCCGATCCGTGATGCCAAAGGCAACGCCATTGGTGTACTGGCAGCGCAGCCGGATGTACCGGCGGATGACTATCTGCCGGAACGTACCGTATTTATGAAGGCGACGGCGGACCTGTTGTCGCAGACCGTGCGCCTGCTGGTCAATGTTGAAGAAGGGCAGACCATTGCCCGTGAGCGTGATGAACTGCGGCGTGAAGTGCGCGCCAAATATGGCTTCGATAATATGGTTGTCGGCCATTCCGAAGGCATGCGTCGCGTCTTCGATCAGGTGCGCCGCGTGGCTAAATGGGACAGCACCGTATTGATTCTGGGTGAATCCGGTACCGGTAAAGAATTAATTGCCAACGCCATTCACTATAACTCGCCGCGTGCACACAATCCGTTTATTTGTCTGAACTGTGCCTCGTTGCCGGAAAACCTGCTTGAGTCAGAATTATTCGGCCATGAAAAAGGCGCGTTTACCAACGCGGTTAAGCAGCGCAAAGGCCGCTTTGAACAGGCCGATGGCGGCACACTTTTCCTCGATGAAATCGGTGAAATTTCGGCGCTGTTCCAGGCCAAACTGCTGCGTGTATTGCAGGAAGGTACGCTGGAGCGGGTCGGTGGTGGCCAGACCATTAAAGTAAATGTGCGTATCGTCGCAGCGACTAACCGTAATCTCGAAGAAGAAGTCGAGAAGGGTAACTTCCGCGAGGATCTGTACTATCGTCTGAATGTTATGGCGATCCAGATTCCGGCACTGCGTGAACGTCTGGTGGATGTACCGGAACTGTCGGAATTTCTGCTGAATAAAATTTCCCGCAATCAGGGCCGTGACCTGCGCCTGACCGACAGCGCTGTGCGTATGCTGATGAGTCATGACTGGCCGGGCAACGTGCGTCAGCTGGAGAACTGCCTGGAGCGCGCGGCAGTGATGAGCGAGGAAGGCACCATTGACTGTGATGTGATTTCCCTGCCGGATGGTCAGCGCAACCAACATACCTTTGCCGCCGCCCCGGTGGCTGCTCAGGTGGATCTCGACAGCCCGGATATGGATGAACGTGAGCGCCTGATTGCTGCGCTGGAACAGGCCGGCTGGGTGCAGGCTAAGGCCGCGCGCTTATTGGGTATGACACCGCGCCAGATCGCTTACCGTATTCAGACCATGAAGATTAACGTGCGCAAACTCTGAGATAGCTGAGTGGACAGACAAACCACTGCTGAAATGATCCGTTTCTGTGGCAATAGCGGGATATTCTGCGCGTAAGCGGCTATATTGGCGCTTATGTATTGCAGGATAACCGCGTATGTCCATTGATTTTATTTATCATCCGGCGCTGGTACCCGGTGAAGATTCTCCGGAAACCAATACCCTTTATTTTCTCGATAGCCAGCTGCTGCTGAAGCAGGAGGTTATTGCTGATCCACTTAATGTCACCCCCTGGACCACCGAATCCATCGCTATGGAGCCTGAGCTGCAGCTGTTACTGGGCCAGGTGAATGGCAGCCCGCTGCGCGTCGTGCAGCTGCCGCAGTGCCCTCCAGGCTGGCAGGAAACCGGTCTGCGTGATTATCTGCTGATGTCAGCGGATGATATGTTCAAGGTGGTTAATGCCGCTGCACAGTTACGCTACTGGCTCAGCACGCAGAATTTCTGCAGCCGTTGCGGTACGCCACTGGAGTTTAACGACAGCGATAAAGCGCTGACCTGTCCCGGCTGTGAATACCGCTCCTACCCAAAAGTATCGCCTTGTGTGATCTCCGTGGTGCGCGACGGGCGTAAATTGCTGCTGGCGCAGAACCTCGGATTCCGCAACGGTATGTATTCCTGTCTGGCGGGATTTATCGAAGCCGGTGAAAGTGCAGAAGACGCACTGGCGCGGGAAATCGAAGAAGAAGCCGGTATTCAGATTACCAATCCGCGTTATCTGTTATCTCAGGCGTGGCCATTTCCACACCAGCTGATGCTGGGCTATCTGTGTGACTATGCCGGAGGCGATCTGGTGATTGATGAAACCGAACTGCGCACGGCGGGATGGTTTGATATCGATAACCTGCCGGAATTACCGCCGGAAAAAACCCTGGCTCTCACTCTGATTAAAGAAGCGGTGCGGGTGATTTCTGCCGAAGAAGCGTCCTGACGCAGCCCTTCTGTCCATTTTGCTCGCCGTTTTTACTTCCCCTTTTGCTTTCAGTCAGGGTCAGCGTTGTGCTGGCCCTGATGGATAGTGTTGCTGACACGCATATCTGCTATAAAACAGCTCTCTTTAATATCTTTTAAGCTGGACGGCGGCCTGCTACGCAGTTTTGCACCAGTGAACAGGAGATTACCGCAATGAATAAGGACATGATTTCCGGTGCCGTGGCTGGAGTGGTTGTCAGTGTTGGCCTATTGGCTGCACACATGGCGTTTTCGGCCATTACCCCCTGCATGATGTTCAGCGCTTATATGCCACAGAATTCCGCCGTATGCCCACAAACCAAAGAAGACGAAATCGAGCAGGGCCTGCAGGATATTGCCGACTCTCTTGGTGTGATCAGCAGTGATGTCAAAGATGTGGCGCAGGTGCTGGATGAAGTGAAAGCGCGGCTGGCCACGCAGAACGAGTTAATCGGCGGGGTGAAAACCCGTCTCAGTAATGCCATGCAGGGACTGGATGAGGCAATAAAAAATGAAGATCACCTGGACGAAGCAACCATTGAAGTGCTGTACGCTTATTGCAATCTTAAGCTGGATGACAGCACTGCCGGCTTCTGCTCAGCAGGCTGATGCTGTTGCTGTTGCAGCGGAGAATGGTGTAGGTGAGAATGGTGTAGGTGAGAACAGTGCTGGTGAGAATGTTGCTGCTGAGCAATCTGCACAAACCCAAACGCCATCCACAGAGACGCTCTACGCTGAAGAGCGTGCCTATTGTCTGCAGCGTTTTGAAGATGGCAGCGGCGCCTATCAACAGTGCTTCCGGCTGAAAACCAACGTCAGTCTGTCACGCGCCGAGCTGGATAAGCTGATGGCTGAGCTGAAAGCCGCACAGGATGCGCTGGACCTGATCAGTGATCAGAATTCAGAACTGAAAGATGATCTGCAGGAGCAGGTGAATATACTGCAGGATCAGGCGGCCGCCATGGAAAGTCTGCAGGGCGAGGCGGAAAAAATGCGCGAAAATTTCCGTTTATACCGCTGGCAGAACCGCATGAAAATTATCGTCCCCGTGGTGCTGGGTGGTGTTGCTGCCAGTTATGGTGAAGATCAGGACCGCGCCGTTAACTTTATGGCGGGTGTTGGTGCTGGCTTTACGCTGGAATATTTTGGTATCGGACTGTCCCCGTATGCCGGTGAGCTGGCGTATAACCTGAGTGTAAAACTCGGCTTCTGAAGCCGGGTTTTACTTATATCGGCCATTCGCCACGGCAGGCAGATCATCATTTGCCTGAAGGCTGACGTTAATTGACGTTAGCGGACACACGCCTACACATTTCCAGCCCGCTACTGCTGCTGACCTATGGTGAGCAGGAGCGCAAATTCGCTATTATTTCCACGGTAAAAGATCACAGCGACAGGGACCCCTCCATGACAACGACCACGGCTGACGCCACCGATAATATTTCCGCACACGGGCAAAAATCTCAGGTCTGGGACATATTTGTACGTTTGTTTCACTGGGCGCTGGTGTTTTTTATCGGCTTTGCCTGGTGGACCGGTGAGCAGGGTGGAGAATGGATGCAGTGGCATATGCGTTGTGGTTATGCCGTACTCGGGCTGGTGATCTTCCGTTTGCTGTGGGGCTTTGCCGGCAGCTTTTACGCCCGTTTCCGTCAGTTTATTTATTCACCGAAAACCACGCTGCAATATCTGGGTTCCCTGCTGCAGCGCAAAGAACCTGTGTACGCCGGTCATAATCCGCTGGGTGGCTGGGCTGTGGTTCTGTTATTGCTGCTGTGTGCATTTCAGGCAGGCAGTGGTTTATTCGCCAACGACGATATTTTCACCGAAGGTCCGTTAGTGCATCTGGTGGGCTATGACCTGAGTATCGAAATCACCAAATGGCACAAAACCATGTTCAATGTGCTGTTGGCGGTCATTGCAGTGCACGTGGTGGGAGTTATTTATCACCAGCGTTTCCGCAAAGAGCCGTTGCTGCAGGGCATGATAACGGGCCAAAAGCCGGTGGCCGAAGCCGTGGATCTGGCCACCGCTGAGCAGGCAACAAAAAGCCCGGCACGTCTGATCGTAACCGGGCTGATTGTGATCGCTGTATCCGTCGCAGCGGTCTGGGGACTGCTTAGTCTTTAAAGCTGTCGTGACAGCCTTTGCAGTTTTTCGCCAGCGCCATAAAGGCAGAGGCTACATCATCTTTAGCGGATGCATTTTTCGCAGCGGCAGCCAGAGCCGCTGCATCGCTGGCGAACTTATCCATTCCCGCTGAGAATTTTTCCCAGTCTTCACCGATTGCCGGCAGCGCGTCGGTGTCATCCGCGCTTCCCTGATAAGAACCCGGAATAAAGGCTTCCAGCGGCATTTTCGCCAGTGCTGCAACGTTGTCTGCACGGCTGCTGAATTCAGCGGCGTCAAAGTCCTTCTTGCCTTTCATCATGTCGCCCATAGTACCGAAGTTCCAGCGAACGGCAGTGAATACAGACTGACGGTAATCGATTGCAGCTTCGGTTTTCTTGTCTGCAAATACAGTGGTACTGGTTAACGCCAGAGCAGCCGAAAAGGTAATCGTTGCCAGTTTTTTCATGGTGATGTCCTCTCACTATTACGGGGGGAATGTCTTTATCACGTGCTGAATATTTTCAGATGTCGTCCGAGTGTAACCAAGGGCATAAACCCATGCACCTGCAGAGGATTATTACTGACAGTTTTTTACAGACATCAGACCAGAGCCGCGCAGATCAGACATTTACTGACATTCCATCTCATCCAATCTGCTGATTTTAAGCATGGCGGGCGCATGTGTGATCCGCGCTGCAGCAGTAGCCGCACGCTGACCGGGTCTGTTAAAGTTAACGCTGATTACATTTGCCGGATACCCCCGGCGGAAATGGACTGCCCGGAGATTCTCATGTCCTCGCTGCTGCTGTGGCTGATCGCTGCCGTTATTCTGTTGCTGGTGTTTGCTGTGTATTACTGGCGTACCGCGGCGCTTAAACCCGAGCTGGTTTATCAGAATAACGATGAAAACCGTAATATGATCGGCCGTTTACCGCGTCTGACCCGGCGTTATTTTCCTACGCCATGGATGATTAACACCCATGCGCAGCTGATTGCGCTGGGTTTCAAAAAAGGCCTGGGTAAAAAGCTCAGTTATGAAAAATCCGAACAGCTGACCATGGCCGATGGCGGTACCACCGCACTGCATTGGCTGGGGCTGGATAATGCGGACGATAAGCCGACCTTACTGGTGCTGCATACCATCACCGGCTCACCGCACAGCATGCGTGGCTTTATGCGCGATATTTATCAGCAGACCGGCTGGCGCATCGTCCTGTGCCAGCGTCGTGGTCATGGCGATCTGCCATTAACCGTCGCTAAATTTAATACCATGGGCGACAGCGGCGATCTGCGTGAACAGATTGACGTTATCGCTGAACGCTATCCGCAGTCACCTCTGTACGCTATCGGGATTTCAGCGGGCTCTGGCCTGCTGGTGCGTTATCTGGGCGAAGAAGGTGAGCAGTCAAAAATCCGTGGCGGTATGGCTTACTGTCCGGGCTATAACATCGAGCATGCCTTTGGCCGCGCGCAGGATGTTTACAGCCGCATGATGGCGAAGAAACTGCTGAAGCAGTTTGTATTTTCCCATCCCGAATCCTTTTCCGGCATGGCGTCGTATCAGACCCTGATCGAATCGGAAAACCTGCATGAGCTGCATCAGAATATTTATGAATGCGCCGGTTTTAACAGCCTGCAGGAATTTATGGATGCCGCGAATCCTATGCGCGTGTTTGAAAATATCCGCGTGCCGGTGCTGATTCTGAATGCTGAGGACGACCCGGTGTGCCATATCGATAACGCCTGGGAATACAAAGAACAGATCCGTGAAATGCCTCAGGCGATACTGGCGGTGACCCGCCGTGGCAGCCACTGTGCGTATTTCTCAGGTTTAACCGCTCAACCCTGGGCGCATCAGCTGGCCGGGGAATATTTTACCGAACTGGCAAAAGCGGCTGACTGAAGCCGCTTATTGAGGCCGCTGATTAAGTCTGCTTATTGCGGCCGCACGACGTAGCAGACTTCAGCGTCTATCCCCTGCTGCAGGAAAAACTCCAGCCATAGCTTCTGATGATCCTGCAGCCGGTCCCCCGGACCTTTCACTTCAATCAGCTTCCATTCTCCGGGCTTATCGCCCAGCCAGATCAGATCAGGCAGACCACGGCCGTGGTTTTTCAGGTCACGCAGCAGATGGCGGAAGATGGCTTCCAGCTGTGCTGCAGGAATAACCGCCAGCGCTTTTTCCACCACGTCAGCACTGAGCCAGCCCCAGTGAATGAGCGGGCAACTGATGCCCTGTTTCTGCGTAAAGCGTGTACGGATAACATCGGCATAACTGCCATCCTGCAGAGCCAGAAATGCAGCGTTAATTTCTTCTTCGCGCAGGCGGGCAAAATAATCACGGAACAGATCGGCCGGGCCGGATTGAAACGGATGAAAAAACGCACCGCTCACCGGCGCGTAAATCGCCGGCCAGAACAGCAGGGAAAACAGACCGGGCAGCAGGGTGTTTTCCACATAAAAGCACTGCCCACCCGGCTGCTGATTCAGATAGTCCATCACCTGATATTCAACATGGTCATCGTTATCCGCCAGCGTTAACTGCAGCGATGGGTAAGCATTAATGGCTCGGGGCAGATCCGCTTTACAGGAATCGGCGGGCAGTTTTATTCCTGCTTTTTTCGCGGCACGCTGGCGTATGCGCTGGATGCTTATACGTGTTTCCGGTTGTTGAATAAGGGTCAGCTGCTGCTCCGCTGCAGCCACCAGAAGGCGGTAGTCATCGTCGCTGCTGGCCTGTAATTCCATCACCCGCAGGCGTCGGGCACGGGCTTCGCGGTGATCACTTAACTGATAGCAGCTCAGCGCCAGCGGCAGATTCTGACAGCGTTCGCATTCGCGTCCACAGCGTGCCATCAGTTTTTGCCAGCGCTGCTGTAACCAGAGTGGCAGTTCAGCAAAATGGTTTGCGGGCGTTTTTTTCAGCGTCATTAAACTCTGGGCGCACTGAGCGATGAAGGCAGCACCTTCATCGGATGACAGCTGTTTGTATTTCAGTTGCTCAGTGATTAAAAACAGCTGCTGCTGCAGATCAGCCAGCTGGTGGTAAAAATCCAGTTCAGCGCGTTGATGAAACGGCCGGCTGGACTGATCCAGTGGCACAGCTTCATAACTCAGGTGGCCAAGTTCAGTGACCACAAATTCACTCCAGTTCTGCCAGCCGTTGCCAAAGAACAGCAGGCGAATGGTGTCGAATAATGGCATAACGTCGAGGCGTATCAGAGCCTTGTCTTTCCTCCCGTTATCGTTCGTCTTCTTACTGTTCATCTCCTCAGTGCCCAGCCACTCGCTGGCCGGACGCAGGGTTCTGTCATGGTCACTGTTGCTGCCACTGCCACTGCCACTGCCACTGCCACTGTCACCGAACAGCTCACTGACAAGCTGCTCCAGCTCTGCTTTTTTCCAGCGTTTGATATTGTCCGGCAATGGCTTATGAGCATGCCGTTGCAGCAGCGCCAGCAATTCATCTTTTTTCAGCAGGGCGGTGAGTTCGACTGCCGTTAACAGCGGGTCCAGAGTACAGAATGCCTGTTGTGCTAACTCGCTGGCCGCCTGCTCTGTATCGCTGATTTCGCTGTAGATCAGGGCCGAGGGAAAAAACAGTTCGCCTTTGCGCATGACCATACGCAGCAGCAGCGCCTGAGCATCCTGCGACAGTGTGGCAAAACGATCCAGCCGGGTACTTTCCTCCGCGCTTAACAGGTCACGGCTGTGGGCCAGTACCCAGTTCAGAGCGGTGGTGAAATTCTTAAGGTAATAGAGTGGGTCGTTAACGTCGGCCGGGCGGATGCTGTTTACGCTGTCGGCATTCATTCATCAGCCTTCTTTATTGCTGCTGGCGCCATCATCGTCAGCCGTCAGGGTGTATTCGCGTTTGGCATTCTGCAGTAAAGCCGCTGTCAGCTTCGAGAAATAATTCTGAAAGGCCATATTAATACGTGCACGTTGCAGCTGTTGTGGGTACAGCCCGAGTTTGGCTTCTTCCGATTTCTGCGTACCTTTTACCAGAAAGGCATTTTTAATTCCGGCGTCCTGCACAAAGGCTTCAAACGCCCGGGCGCACATTTCTTCCGGTTGCGAGAAATACAGCATGCCGTGTTTTTTATCCTGCGCCGCGGACGCTCTGAACATATCACTCGGGCCGCGGCCCTCCTGATCGAGCAGTACCGCGGCATAGCACTGAGCCAGCAGGCTGTTCAGCCGATGCGGCTGCAAAGGTTTGTTATCCAGCCACAGGCGGGAACCAAATGCGGTCTTTTTATGGCCGGAACCAAAGACTTTGCCGGCGATATAGTGATCAAAGGCGTGGAACCACTCATGGGCGATACTGCCGGGTCCGGCATTTTTAGCCAGCGCGAAACTGCGCTCCAGTGGTGAATAGTGAGCAGAAACTCCGGGACGACCGCCTTTACCGTATTGCAGCGCCAGGGTGCCGCGCAGGGAAATGATCTGCTGGCCCAGCAGCAGGTTATCTTCGGCATTGAGCCAGGTACCGGCGAGAATGCCACTGAGGTCGCTTAAGGCATCAAAAAACAGAGCTGCGGCCTGTTCCTGTTCGGCCTGGGTGACCCATTTGCCAATTTCCACGCCGCGGAAATCGAACCATTGGCGGATGGTGAGAAAATCCGGAATAACGCCACCCAGCAGCGCCCGGTGGTCGGGCCCTGCACGGTAGAAAGCACGTTTTAACAGGGTGGAGGATTTGTCGTCGGCCATGGGGCTCACCGCAGTCAGATGCGGTGATTATCGCACACACTGCCTTTCAAGCCACTGAGGTTGTAGCCACTGCAATCAGAATCTGCGTTGGTTAGGCGGGTGTGTGCACCAGTGCCGGAATGACACTGGTGCCGGTAATAACTCAGGCAGGAACGAAGGGTTCTTCGCAGACGGCTTTTTTCATCAGCAGCACGTCGTGATCCTGGCTGCGACGACGGCCGATTTCTTCGAAATCGTGTTCGCGGTGGAAGTGATGGGAGTCTTCGTTCAGCGGGTCCATACGGATTTCACAGGTCAGTGCAGCAGCACCCAGTTGCGCAGCGTATTTTTCTGCACAACGGTACAGCTCTGATGCGATGCCGCGGCCACGGTATTCCGGATCAACCACGACCTGGTCGATATACACAAATGGCTCGTTGGTGCTTTCCTGAAACCAGCGGAAATCTTCGGCTTCGAAGTTTTCATCGTGGCGCACCAGAATAATGTAGCCTTCCATTTTACCCAGTGGGTTTTCGGCTACGATGCACAGCCCCTGTTCCACCAGATAGCTGAAATGATCTTCGTTTAAGCGGTCCACATGGGGCGCAGCTGTCTCGTTCAGAGAGTTAAGCGCTTCACGGTCCGACGTTTCAGCCGAGCGTAAAATCAGCGTCATAACATTTTCCTCAGGTTATTTCCGCTTTGTCTTATGGGTTGATCGAGGGTAAGACAAACGCGTTACAGTTATTAAGACAAGAGGCTAACCCAGCTATAGATGTCTTTACAGTGAGCTTTGTCATTATTTGTCACAGAAAAATGACTGTTCAATTTTTAAGCTCAGTAAATGGCGCAGAATGTGTGAAACAAATGTGCATATTTGCTGCGGCTTTCCTGTACGGGTATCCGTTTTTTTACTATGTTTGTGCGGTTTTAAAGCGTCAGGCTGTAGGTATAAAAAGGCATGGTCCCGTTGCCAGCCCAGAGACTCATACAGTGCCTGCGCTGCGATATTATCCACCGCAGTTGCCAGATCCATTCTCACCGCATCGTGCTGACGGGCAGTGTGCTCTGCAGCCTTTAACAGCGCTTTTCCCGTTCCACTGCGCCGCCCGTCTGCAGCGACAAATAAATCGTACAGAACAAAAATTTTTGCCGCGGCGACCGAACAGAAGGTGGGATACAACTGACAGAAACCAAGCAGTTGGCCGGCGCTATTTTCGGCAACCAGAATAATGGATTCAGCGCGGTTAAAACGCGCGTTGATAAAAGCCAGCGCGGTTTCTTTATCGGATGGCTGCTGATAAAAAAGCAGCGGTATTGATCAAACAGAACGGCGACGGCAGCGATGTCTGCGGTGTTAGCCGCCCGTACCAGCGCTGCCGTGCTCATCAGTATTCGATCCAGGTGGTTTTCAGCTCAGTGTAATCGTCGATGGCGTGCAGGGATTTATCGCGGCCATTACCGGATTCACCAAAGCCACCGAACGGCACAGTGATATCACCACCGAAGTAGTTGTTCACACCCATGGTACCGGTGCGCACACCATCAGCCACTTTTAAGGCGGTGGAAATATCACGGCTCCAGACGCCACCGGCGAGACCGTATCTGGAATCGTTGGCGATGCGGATGGCTTCATCTGCATCTTTAAAGCGGATGGCGGATACCACAGGGCCGAAGATTTCTTCCTGAGCGATGGTCATGCTGTTATCCACATCGGCGAACAGTGTTGCACTATGGAAGGTACCGCCAAGGTCGCCGCCCAGACCATTAAAGGCATCGCCACCGGTCAGCAGACGGGCACCGGAGTCTTTACCGATCTGAATGTATTTCTGGATGGTGTTGATCTGGTTCTGGTCGATAACGGCACCCATACGGGTTTCCGGGTCCAGCGGGTTGCCCGGCGTCCAGGCTTTGGCATGCTCAACCACCTTCTGCAGGAATTCATCATAGATGCTGTCCTGTACTAACAGACGGGTACCGGCGGTGCAGGTCTGGCCACAGTTATAGAAGCCGGCAACCGCAGCCCACATAGCAGCGGTATCCAGATCAGCATCGGCGAACACGATGTTGGCACTCTTACCGCCCAGCTCAAGGAAGGTACGCTTCAGGTTGCTCTGACCGGAGTATTGCATCAGCAGCTTGCCCACCGCAGTGGAACCGGTGAAGGTCTGGCCGTCGATGTCCGGGTGCAGCGCCAGGTGTTTACCCAGATTAACACCGTCGCCCGGCAGGACGTTCAGCACGCCATCCGGCAGACCGGCTTCAGTTGCCAGTTCGGCTAAACGGATAGCGGTCAGTGGCGTTTTCGGATCGGGTTTCAGAATCACCGAGTTACCCGCAGCCAGTGCCGGCGCCAGTTTCCACGCGGTGGTGGACAGCGGGAAGTTCCACGGCACGATCGCCGTCACCACACCCAATGGCAGACGCTGAATCAGCGCCAGAGTGCCCGGAGCAGTTGGTGCGATTTCGCCGTAGATTTTATCAATGGCTTCGCCGGTCCAGCGGATAGTGTTGATCGCGGATGGTACGTCGATGCCGTAGGTATCACTGATCGGTTTGCCCACATCCAGACATTCCAGCAGAGCCATTTCATCGATGTTGTCTTCAATCAGCTGCGCCCAGCGCACAATGATTTTCTTACGCTCCATCGGTGCCATTCGGGACCAGACACCGGAATTGAATGTTGCACGGGCGATTTTCACTGTTTCATCAGCGTCGGCCTGTTTGCAGTCAGGAATCTGTGCCAGCACCTCGCCGGTGGCCGGATTCATACATGGCTGAGTCTCGCCGGCAACAGCCTGAGCCGGCTTGCCGTTTACCCAGGCGTGGGCCGGGATGGTGAGCTGTGCCGCTTTGGCCGTCCATTCAGCCGTGGTGTACTGAGTCATGGGGAAATCTCCGGTTTACAATGCGTTTACCGCATTCTGCGCTGTCGCACTGGCTTTGTGTATATGTCCTGGTGGGTAGGGAATGAAAACTTTGCGTACAAGTACATAATGGGTGTAGGGTTTACTACCTAATCTGATTAAATTCTGATCAATTCGAGCCACTATGCTTTGCCACCTCCCGCCAAGACCGGCAGAATCCCTGACCGCAATCTAGTCTTAGGTCGCATAGTCCTCCCCCGGATGGTAGATGCTACGATAGTAGTAGAGGGTATTTTGCCACCGGAAAGCACACACATTTTATGTCTGCTTTCCGGTAGCCGACGCCTTATCAGAACTGTTAGAAGTCGATAATTACCGGAGTCTGTATGAAACAATTTATAACTAAAATAATGATGGCCGCCGCTCTGCTGGCACCAACTGCTGCATTTGCAGAAAACTATTCCATCGGTACCGGCAGCCAGAGCGGTACTTATTACCCGCTGGGTGGCATGCTGGCAAAAATCTGGAGTGAAAACATTCCGGAAATTAACGCCCGTGCAGAAGTCACTGCAGCGTCTGTAGAAAACATCATTAAAGTGTCCACCAACAAACAGCTGGCAGGTATTGCCATGGGTAACGTGGCACTGAAAGCAGAGAAAGGTGAAAAACCTTTCCCACGTCAGATGCCTGCTAACGTACTGTTTGCTCTGTACCCTAACGTTGTACAGATCATGGTACCTGCCAACTCTGACATCACTTCTGTGACTCAGCTGAAAGGCAAAAAAGTGTCTCTGGGCGCACCAGGTTCCGGTACCCGCGTAAGCTCAGTGAACATCCTGAATATTCTGGGTATCTCTGAAGACGAAATTAACGGTCAGTCCCTGAACTACACCGCCACCACCGAAGCGCTGGCTAACGGTCAGATTGATGCTGGTGTGATCGTGGGCAGCCTGGGCGTTGGTGCTATCACCGAACTGGCCCTGACCCGTGATATCCGTATCCTGTCTTTCAGCGACGAAGAACTGGCCAAAATCGAAGCAGCTGCGCCTGCTTACATGGAGTTTGACGCACCAGCAGAAACCTACAACAAGGTACCTGCTTTCAAAACTCCGGCGATCTGGAACGTACTGGTTGTGAACAAAGACCTGGACGAAGAACTGGCCTATAAAATGACCAAAGTTGCGTTCGAGCACATGACTGAAATCCGTCAGGCCATTAACGTTGCTAAGTTCACCACCCTGGAAAACATGGACATCCTGAAAGGTGTTCCTCTGCACCCGGGTTCTCAGCGTTACCTGAACGAAATGCGCAAGTAATTTAATCGATCGTTAATGCGCTCGCCGTGATCCGTCACCGCGGGCGTTTTTATTGCAGGTTTATTTCGGGAGTAAAAAATGACCGGCGAAAACAACAGCAGTGTAACGCGTTATCTGCTGCTACTGGCAACTTTGCTGGCCGTTGGCTTATCTGTCTTTCAGATCTGGCAGGGAATTTCGGCTCAACTCTCGGCACCCGTGTTCCGCCCTGTTCATCTGGGCTGGGTACTGGTGCTTGTGTTTCTGGTTTATCCACTGGTTAAAGAGGAACACGCAGGACCCAAACTCTATCCGCTCTTCCGTCTGATCGATCTGGCTATGATCGTGCTCAGTGGCTGGGCCGCGGCACAGATTTCTGTGTTTGATTACGATGACATCAGCTTCCTGCTGGACGGTCTGCAGATGCCGGACCTGATAGCCGGTACCGTGCTGGTGGTGTTATTACTCGAAGCCACACGCCGTACAGTCGGTATGACCATGGTGATCGTCGCTGGAGTATTTATTCTCTACGCACTGTTTGGTGATGTTCTTCCGGCTTCGGTGGCCAGTAAAGGCTTCAGCCTGGAAGAGATGATCCGCTTCCATATTTTCTCCACCAACGGTGTATTTGGTGCGCCCCTGGCCATCGCCGCCGGTGTGGTATTTATTTTCGTACTGTTCGGTGCCTTCCTGCAGGTGACCGGTGCCGGCCAGTTCTTTATTGATGCTGCCTTTGCCGTTGCCGGTAAATACCGTGGCGGTCCGGCCAAAGCCAGTGTGATCGCCTCCGCGGCACTGGGTTCTATTTCCGGTTCGGCCATTGCCAACACAGTGACCACAGGTGCACTGACCATCCCGATGATGAAAAAACTCGGCTATAAGCCAGAGCAGGCGGCAGGTATTGAAGCCGCAGCATCTACCGGTGGTCAGATTATGCCGCCGGTGATGGGCGCGGGTGCCTTCGTGATGGCGCAGTTTACCGGTATCTCCTACAGCGAAATTCTGCTGGTATCCATCGTTCCGGCAATCATGTACTTCACCTGTACTCTGCTGTACGTGCACCTGATGGCGGTTAAGCTCGACCTGAAAGGCATGAGCCAGACAGAACAGATCCGTACCGTGATGGCTCAGGGCTGGCACTTCCTGCTGCCGCTGATTCTGATCACCGCGCTGCTGCTGATGAGCTATTCACCTGTGCTGGTGGGTATTGCCGGTTGTGCGGCGATTCTGATCGCTGCCATGCTGCGCAAACACAGCCGCATCACCATCGGTAAATTCTTTGAAGGCATGAAAGAAGGTGCGCTGATGGCGCTGCCGATTTCTGTGGCCTGTGCCACCGCCGGTATCGTCGTGGGCGTGGTTGGTCAGACAGGCCTGGGTCTGCAGTTCACTCAGTTCCTGTTGGCCATGTCCGGCGGTTACCTGTGGTCCGTGCTGCTGCTGATTGCTGTGGCTGCCATCGTACTGGGTATGGGTCTGCCGGTAACGGCGGCGTATATCGTACTGTCGATTATGGCGGTACCGGCGATGATGGATCTGGGCGTCAGCCTGCTGGCGGCACACATGATCGTGTTCTGGCTGTCACAGACCTCTAACGTTACTCCACCAATCGCTCTGGCGGCATTTGCCGGTGCCGGTATTGCCGGTTCCAAGCCTATGCCAACGGCGGTGCAGGCCTTTAAGCTGGCGCAGGGCTTCTTCCTGATTCCGGCGATGATGGCCTTCTCCACGCTGATCTGGACCGATGGCGATACCATCTGGGGCTACGTTGAATCCATTCTGGCGACCGTCGCGCTGATCGGTGCTTTTGCCGGTGCGATTGAAGGTCAGTGGGCAACCCGTCTGGGTAAAGCATTACGTGTAGTACTGGCAGCTATTGCCGTGGTTACACTCTTTATCCCGCACGAGTACCGTATCATCCTGGTGGCTATCGTTGCCGTGCTGGTGGTGCTGGACGTACTGAAACACCGTCGTGAGACTGCAGCAGCCTGATTGCTCGGTACTGATAGTGGAAAGAAAAGGCCTGCATTTGCAGGCCTTTTTGCGTTCCGGGCGAATGAAAAATAAAAAAATAGCTAAAGAAATTCTTTATTTATGGTTCACCATAATATGCCGTACCACGGAATAGTCTTCTAAGGAAAACATCGACAGATCTTTGCCATAACCTGAGCGCTTTAAACCGCCGTGTGGCATTTCGCTTGGCAGCATAAAGTGATTGTTGATCCAGGTGGCTCCGTATTCCAGCTCGCTGGCAACGCGCATGGCATTACCGATATTGCCTGACCATACCGACGAGGCGAGGCCGTACTGGGAGTCGTTGGCCCAGTCGATGGCTTGTTCAATGCTGTCACAGCAGGTCACGGATACCACCGGGCCGAACACTTCCCGCTGCACAATTTCATCTTCATGGCGCGCCCCGGCGATCACGGTGGGCTGGTAATAAAATCCGGGCATATCGGGAATGCTGCCGCCACAGATTAATTCGGTGTGGGGTAATTCCAGTGCCCGTTCAACAAAGCTGGCAACACTGTTGCGCTGGCGCTGGCTGATTAACGGGCCGAGCAGGTTGTCGCAGGATTCATCAACATTAAACTGAATGGCGGAGACTTTATCGGCCAGTGCGCTGAGCAGTTTTTCATACACGGGTTTAAGCGCATAAATATGGCAGGCGGCGGTGCAGTCCTGACCGGCATTGTAGTAGCCGTATTTACTGACACCTTCGGCGACGGCGTCGATATCGGCATCGTCGAGTACGATCACCGGCGCTTTGCCGCCCAGTTCCAGGTGCGTGCGTTTTACCGTGCGTACGGCTGCCTGCAGTACTTTCTGGCCGGTGGAAATATCACCGGTCAGCGACACGATGCTGATGTCTTTGTGGTTGATCAGCTGGCTGCCGACGCTGTCGCCGCGGCCGGGAATAATGTTGACGACGCCGGGCGGCAGAATATCGTTCAGCAGTTGTGCCAGATACAGGGCGCTCAGCGGTGTCTGTTCTGATGGTTTAAATACCATGCTGTTGCCGGCGGCAATGGCCGGGGCGATTTTCCAGCTGGCCATCATCAGCGGGTAATTCCACGGCGCAATCGTGCCGACCACGCCAATGGCATCGCGGCGTACCATGCTGGTGTGATGACGGATGTATTCTCCGGCGGCCGGTGCTGTCTGACCGCGGACTGCGGCGGCAAAATAACGGAACACATCGGCGGTGGCTGGAATTTCATCGTCTTCCACCTGACGTCTGGGTTTGCCGCAATTCAGGGTTTCCAGCGCGGTGAATGTTTTGCTGTTGGCCATGATGGCATCGGCAATCGCCAGCAGATACGCGGCCCGTTGCGCCGGTGTTGTGCGCTTCCATTGTTTAAACGCCGAACGGGCGCTGAGCACCGCATCGTTGACCTGTTCGCTGGAGGCCTGGGGCAGGCGGGTAATCAGGCTGCCGTTGCGCGGATTAATAACGTCTTCCAGGTCGCCCTGACCGTCGCTCAGTTCGCCATGAATTAATAATCGCTGGGGAAAGTTTAAGGATTCCGTCATGGGCTTAACTCACGGCCAGTGGTTGCCGGGCGGGCAGGGATTCACGCGCCACAGGGAGGAAGTGATCGATCACCGGATTACGTGCACCGCCACGACGCCATGCGAGGCCAATATCCAGTGTGTCTGAAATCTGCGGAATGTGCCGGGCTTCCACGCGGTCACCTTCCACCGACCAGGGGCGATAGGTCATATCCGGCATCAGCGCCAGCCCCATGCCGGCTGACACCAGGCTGCGCACGGCTTCTACCGAGGAGCTGCGCATGCTTACCTGAGGACGGCTGTGAGCACTGTTCCACAGATCGCGGATGCGTTTTTCCATTTCATCAACGTTGAGCAGAATCATCGGCTGCTGCTCAAGGGTCTGTAAATCAATGCTGTCGAGCTGCAGCAATTCATGTTCCGGCGGCAACCATAACCGGTAGCGCGAGAAGGTCAGAACTTCGGTGTTGAGGGCGGCGCGGTATTCAAGGTTAGAGAGTATCAGTACGCCGACGTCGATCTCACCACTGACCAGCAGGTGTTCAATATAGGAACGGTCATCTTCCACCACACGGATGGTGACGCCCTGATAAATGCGCTGAAAACGGGCGAGCAGATCCGCCAGATAATAACCGGCCACCAGACTGGTCACGCCGATGGTGATTTCGCCGCGAATATCGTCTGTGGTCTGCAGCAGGCTGCGGCGGGCGTTCTCCACCGATGCCAGTACCAGATGAGCCTGACGCAGAAACTGATGGCCCTGATGGGTCAGCTCCATGCCTTTGGCGTGGCGGCTGAACAGGGTCGCGTTTAAATCCTCTTCCAGCTGACGGATGGCAGTGGTCAGGGTCGACTGGGAAATATGCACAGCCTGCGCGGCTGCCGACACCGATCCGGTTTCAGCAATGGCGATAAAGTAACGGATCTGGCGCAGGCTCATCATGGCAGGCTTTTATTCCTTTTAATAAACCGCCCAACGGCGGCAGTGTAAGCGGCTGTCAGCCTGGTGGCTATTTTTCGTCTGGTTTCCGTCTGGCGCCGCAGAGACAGTGTGCCGTAAGCGATTCAATAAAACGATTGTTGGCAATGTCCACCTTTAAAAAGCCCCTGTGACTACCCTGAATGAGAGGATTGTCTACCCGTTTGGAGGTAGATCCAGTCTTTCCGTGCTCTGCTAACGAATCCAGACTTTATAAGGCCTGCAGGGCATTTTATGGTTGTTTCAGGGCAGCGTTTTATCTGTGGCTATCGGTTTTTCAGATGGCTTCAATCTTTATTAACAATTGGTCGCTCTTTTATCCCTGCAATTAGCCTGAGGTGGTCACAGATGGTCCGGTGTTTATCCGGCAAATAATTTGATCAAGGTTAGGGGACTTCACCATGGCAAAAGCAAATCTGATGGTCAGTACGCTGGCGGGTGTGCTGCTGGCGAGCGCAGGCAATGCGGTACTGGCTCAGGACAAAATCGGTGCAGGGGAAGGGCGCGTGGATATCGTCGCCTGGGCAGGTTACATCGAGCGCGGCGAAACCGATCCGGCGTTTGACTGGGTGACTGAATTCGAAAAAAACACCGGCTGTGCCGTTAACGTAAAAACCGCAGCAACCTCGGATGAGATGGTCAGCCTGATGGCCAAAGGTGGCTACGATCTGGTGACGGCCTCCGGCGATGCTTCCCTGCGTCTGATTTACGGCAAACGCGTGCAGGAAATTAACCTGGACTTGATCAAAGGCTGGAATACCGTGGATGAGCGTCTGCAGAATGCGCCATGGCACACGGTGGACGGCAAACACTACGGCGTACCGTTTGAATGGGGCCCGAACGTACTGATGTACAGCACCGAGGTATTTAAAACCGCACCGGACAGCTGGAAGTACGTGTTTGAAGAAATGAACCTGCCGGATGGCAAATCCAATAAAGGCCGTGTGCAGGCTTATGACGGCCCGATTTATCTGGCGGATGCGGCACTGTATTTAAAAGCGACAAAACCTGAGCTGGGCATTGAAGACCCGTACCAGCTGAACGAAACACAATACGCCGCGGTGCTTGAACTGCTGCGTGGTCAGCACGATCTGATTCACCGCTACTGGCACGACTACAACGTGCAGATGAGTGATTTCAAAAACGAAGGCGTTGCCGCATCCAGCTCCTGGCCATTTATGGCGAACCTGCTGATTGCTGAAGGTCAACCAATTGCCAAAGTGTTCCCGAAAGAAGGTGTTACCGGCTGGGCAGACACCACCATGATGGCGGCTGATGCGCCACACCCTAACTGTGCTTACGAATGGCTGAACTGGTCGATCACACCAAAACTGCAGGGCGATCTGGCAGCCTGGTTTGGTGCGGTTCCTGCGGTACCGGCTGCCTGTAAAGGTAACGAACTGCTGGGTGAAGAAGGCTGTAAAACCAATGGTTTCGACAACTTTGATGAGGTGTATTTCTGGAAAACACCAACATCAAAATGCGAAAGCCAGGGCACCTGCGTTTCTTACGCGCGCTGGACCAAAGACTATATCGCCATCATGGGTGGACGCTGATTCCCCCTGTGATACGGCGCTGTTAAGTCAGCAAAGCCAAACGAAGGAAATATCCGGGCTGAGTAACGCATGAGGGTTATGCGCTCAACCCGGTAATAAAAAAGAATCTGCCCGGTTGAGTTTAACGGGCGGGTTCTGAATACCAACCGCACAGCACAGAAGTTAGTCCTATGACGAGCGTTGTTGAATTTTCCTCGGTCAGCCGTCTTTACGGTGATGTTAAAGCTGTTGACCAGGTCTCCCTGAAAATCGCCGAAGGTGAGTTTTTTTCCATGTTGGGGCCATCCGGTTCCGGCAAGACTACCTGCCTGCGATTAATTGCCGGATTCGAGCAGCCCACTGATGGCTACGTCATTATTCACGGTCGTGATGCCACCGGCCTGCCGCCGTATCAGCGTGATGTGAACACGGTATTTCAGGATTACGCCCTGTTCCCGCATATGAACGTGCTGGAAAACATCGCCTACGGTCTAATGGTGAAAGGCGTGGCTAAAAAAGAACGCTTAAGCCGTGCCGCCGAAGCGCTGGAAATGGTCGCGCTGGGTGCTTACGGTGCCCGTAAACCGGCACAGTTATCCGGCGGTCAGCGTCAGCGTATTGCGCTTGCCCGAGCGCTGGTAAACCGCCCTAAAGTTCTGTTGCTGGATGAACCACTGGGCGCACTGGATTTAAAACTGCGCGAACAGATGCAGAGTGAATTAAAAACCCTGCAGCGCCAGTTAGGCATTACCTTTATTTTTGTCACCCACGATCAGACTGAAGCATTGTCGATGTCTGACCGCGTGGCGGTTTTTAATAAAGGCAAAATTGAACAGATGGATTCGCCACGTAATCTGTACAACAAACCGGAAACCGCCTTTGTGGCAGAATTTGTCGGCACTGCCAACGTGCTGCAACCGGCTCTGGTGCAGCAGTTGGGTATCAGTCCGGCTGCGGGGCAGTCATTCGCCCTGCGCCCGGAATATATTGCTGTGCATAGCGGCAGCAGCGCTCGGTCAGATGGCAGCAGCGCTCAGTCAGGTGGCCGCAGCGCTCAGTCCGGTGAACTGCTGGTGCAGGGGGTTATCCGTGATATTCAGTATCAGGGGGCGAATACCCGTTACAGCGTTGAGCTGGCCAGTGGTGATGTGATTAATGCCAGTGAAGCGAATGGCTTCAGTGGTGAAGGGGCTGCATTAAATAACGGCAGCGAAGTCTCTCTGAGCTGGCAGGCAGACGCTATGGTGGCGTTACGGTCAGACTCCACAGGTGACGCTGCGCAGGCGGTGGGAGGCTGACATGAGTTCTGCTGAAGCCGTTATACCGCTGGCAAAGCGCAGCCCGTTAGGCCGCTTTGCTGACGTACTTTATCGTCGCCCTAATCTGTATTTATTACTGCTGTTAGTGCCGCCGCTGCTGTGGTTCGGCTCGGTGTATATTGCCTCGCTGCTGAGTCTGTTATGGCAGGGCTTTTATACCTTTGATGATTTCACCATGCTGGTGGATGAGACGCTGACGCTGAGCAATTATGCCCAGCTGTTTGATGCAGCGAACTTCGACATTATTCTGCGCACCTTTCTGATGGCGGTTTCCGTCACTTTGTTCAGTGCGTTACTGGCCTTCCCAATTGCCTATTACATGGCGCGCTTCGCCACTGGCCGCACCAAAGCGTTTTTCTATATCGCTGTGATGTTGCCGATGTGGACCAGTTATATCGTTAAGGCCTACGCCTGGACGTTATTGCTGGCGAAAGAAGGCGTCAGCAGCTGGTTTATTAATCTGTTTGGTCTGGATAGTGTGCTGCAGTTTTTACTCAGTATTCCGGGCATTGGCGGAAATACTTTATCGACCTCTAATCTCGGCCGTTTTCTGGTGTTCACCTACATCTGGCTGCCATTTATGATTCTGCCGATTCAGGCCGCACTGGAACGTCTGCCACCTTCATTACTGCAGGCATCCGCGGATCTCAGCGGGACGCCGCTGAAAACCTTCCGTTATGTGATTTTCCCGTTAGCCGTGCCGGGCATTGCTGCCGGTTCGATTTTCACTTTCTCACTGACTCTGGGTGATTACATCGTACCGCAGTTAGTGGGACCTCCGGGCTTATTCCTCGGCACCATGGTGTATGTGCAGCAGGGCTCAATCGGCAATATGCCGATGGCGGCAGCCTTTACGCTGGTACCGATTGTGTTGATCGCCGTGTATCTCTCCATTGTAAAAAGACTGGGGGCATTCGATGCGCTCTGATACTTCTGGCACTAATTCTGGCAAAGAAAAAGCCTCAATCTGGTTAAAAATCGCGGCCTGGGGTGGGCTGGTATTCCTGCATTTTCCCATCGCGATTATTGCCCTGTATGCCTTTAACACGGAAGAGTCGGCGTTCAGCTTTCCGCCACCCGGATTAACAACCAAATGGTTTGCTGTGGCCTTTGGCCGGGCCGACGTGCTGGAGTCGATTGGCCTGTCATTGCAGATTGCCTGTGTTGCCACGCTGCTGGCGATGATTCTTGGCACCATGGCATCGGCGGCACTGTATCGACGTAATTTCTTCGGTAAAGAAAGCATTACCTTAATGCTGATTCTGCCTATTGCCTTACCCGGCATTATTACCGGCCTGGCATTATTAAGTGCGTTCAAAGCGCTGGATATTCACCCGGGCATTACCACCATTGTGATTGGTCATGCGACCTTCTGTGTGGTGATTGTGTACAACAACGTGGTGGCGCGCTTTCGCCGTATTTCCGGCAGCCTGATTGAAGCCTCCATGGATCTCGGTGCCGACGGTTGGCAGACCTTCCGCTATATCGTCCTGCCGAATTTAGGCACCGCTATGTTGGCCGGTGGCATGCTGGCGTTTGCCCTGTCATTTGATGAATTAATTGTGACCACGTTTACCGCCGGCCATGAAAAGCCGCTGCCGATCTGGCTGTTGAATCAGCTGACGCGGCCGCGAGATGTGCCGGTGACTAACGTGGTCGCCATGCTGGTGATGCTGGTCACCACCATTCCTGTTTTCCTGGCGTATCTGCTCACCAAGGGTGGGGAAGATGTAGCTGGTTCCGGTAAATAAAGAGAGAGGAAATACTCATGCTGAATAAAATGCTGATTAACGGCGAGCTGGTAAGCGGCGAAGGTACTGCCATTGATGTGTTTAACCCCTCGACTGGTGAAAAAATCTGTGACATTGCCGAGGCATCATCCGCCCAGGTGGATGCGGCTGTTGATGCGGCTGAAGCCGCCTTCGACAGCTGGAGCCTGACGTCTCCTGCTGAACGGGCCGGTTTATTACTGGCGCTGGCGGATAAAATTGAAGCCATGGGCGAAGAACTGGCGGAGCTGGAATCCCTCGACGTAGGTAAGCCATTTGAAGCGGCGCTGGGTGATGAAATTCCGGCCATCGCCGACGTTTACCGCTTTTTTGCCGGTGCCTGCCGTACCATGAACGGTTCTGCGGCAGCAGAATATCTGCCGGGCTTTACCTCTATGATCCGTCGCGATCCTGTGGGTGTGGTGGCGTCTATTGCGCCGTGGAACTATCCGCTGATGATGGCGGCCTGGAAACTCGCTCCGGCACTGGCTGCGGGTAATACCGTGGTACTCAAGCCTTCCGAAATTACTCCACTGACCACACTGAAATTCGCGGAAATATTAAAAGATATTTTCCCGGCTGGTGTAGTGAATATTGTCTTCGGCACCGGTGGTGAAGTGGGCGCGCCGCTGACGTCTAACCCGAAAGTGCGCATGGTGTCGCTGACCGGTTCGATTCCGACGGGGCAGAAGATTGTTGCCAGTGGTGCAGAAAGCATGAAGCGCACACACATGGAACTGGGTGGTAAAGCGCCGGTTGTGGTATTCGACGATGCCAATATTGATGAAGTCGTTGATAGTATCCGCGCCTTTGGTTTTTATAACGCTGGTCAGGACTGTACCGCAGCCTGCCGTATTTATGCGCAGAAAGGTATTTACGATGAGCTGGTGGCAAAACTGAGTGATGCCGTTGCCAGCATTAAAATCGGCACCCAGAAAGAAGAGGGTGTGGAAATGGGACCGCTGGTCTCCAAAGCCCAGCAACAGAAAGTCGCAGCTATGGTTGACCGTGCCCGTGAGCAGGCGCATATCACCATCGCGGCCGGCGGTAACATTCCGGATATGCCGGGATTCTTTTATGAACCAACCCTGATTGTTGGTGCTAAACAGGATGACGAAATCGTACAGAAAGAAGTGTTCGGACCTGTGGTGTCTGTGACCCTGTTTGAGACCGAAGAAGAAGGCCTTAAATGGGCCAACGATTCTGATTATGGCCTGGCATCCTCTGTATGGACAGCCGATACCGGACGCGCCATGCGTATGTCATCCCGTCTGCAGTATGGCTGCACCTGGGTCAATACGCACTTTATGCTCACCACTGAAATGCCTCATGGTGGTATGAAAATGTCTGGCTATGGCAAAGATATGTCCATGTATGGTCTGGAGGATTATACCGTCGTCCGTCATGTAATGATTAAACACTGAGGCGCGCAGTAAGATTACACGCCAAACAGATTCGTCATGTAATGATTAAACACTGAGGCGCGCAGTAAGATTACACGCTAAACAGATTCGTCATGTGATGATCAAGCATTGAGGTGCGCAGTAAGATTACACACCAAACGAGTCCGTCTGGCTCTGGCTGTGAATTAATCGCAGACAAAGCCAGAACAGCAACAGATCCATTCTTGCGTTAAACCGCAGTTTGCCAGCCCATTGGGCTGGCTTTTTTATGCCGCCATTTGCCCCACATCTGTAATTCCTTTAAAGTTCATAAACGATAACCTTATCAAGGATGAACTATGAAAAAACTGCTACTTATTCTGGCGACGATGGTGCTGACTTCATGTGCGACCAGCAGTGGCTTTAACCGGAATCAGTTGTGGGCTTCTTTAGATGAAAGCCCTCAGGTAGTTACCGACGCAGATATTCAGAAAGCTCTGGATGCGAAACCTCAGCTGCGCCCACCCTTCAGGCTGGCTGTATATACAGAGCTGAACTCCTGGCGGACCCATTGGGATGCAGCAGATAAAGCAGCATTTGCTTTACTTGCCGGACGTTTAAAGGCTGCTGGTATTGTCTCGGATGTCGTTTATCTGAACCCGACAATAGTAAGTGAGCATAAGCATGACAGCATACGTCTTGCTGCTGCCCGCACGGGAGCAGATGCCGTTATGATCGTCAACGGGACAGGAGCTGCAGACCGATACAATAATGCCTGGGGCGCCAGTTACTTTTTACTGATTACACCATTTTTTATTCCGGGGACTGTGGTCGATGGAATCTTTATGATGAGCGCATCCATGTGGGATGTAAGAAATGACTATCTGTATTTATCCGCCGAGGCAGAGGGGCAGGTATCTGAAACGGGTTCAGCATTTTTGCTCGACAGTAATACGGTGATTAACGAAGCGAAAACGAAAGCTGTTGAAGCTCTGGTTAAAGAAATTGAAAATCAGTTAAACCAGATGCAGTAAAGAAAAATACCGGGCAACGCCCGGTATTTTTTTAAATGCCAATACTTTTCGCAGGGCTATCAAAGCGCTATATAGGGCAGAACACTGATCGCTTCGGCGCTATTGTCGCCACTGTAATACGGAATGCAGCCATTAGTACGGAATAGCTTCTGTCATCCACACTTTACCGTTATAACCTGTCTTTGTTTACCAATTGGTAAGATTGATATGCTGGCTATCACTTCCGGAATAATAACTTCAGGAACAGTCAGCTGACCATCAGACAGCAGCAGGAATTCGCATGCTTAAAAAAGTGACCTGGGATATTGTGCCACAGCGCACTGCGCTGGTTATTGTTGATATGCAGAAAATCTTCTGTGAAGAGGACGGTGCTTTGTACGTTCCTTCCAGTCGCGGCATTATTCCGCAGATTAAAAAGCTGGCGGAGTTAATGCGCGCTAACACCATGCCGGTGGTTTATCTGCGTCATGTGGTACGCGGTGATGGTTCGGATACCGGTCGCTTCCGGGATCTGTACCCGGATGCCGATGCACAGTTTGCCCGCTCAAACCCGGCCATCGAGGTTATCGACGAGCTGCAGCCCCAGGCCGGTGATATCGTTGTGGATAAACTCTTTTACAGCGGCTTTCACAACACCGACCTGGATACCATCCTGCGCATGAAAGATATAGACACTGTGATTATTTGTGGCACAGTGACCAACGTTTGTTGTGAGACCACCATGCGCGACGGTGTACATCGTGAATACCGCATGATTGCGCTGAGCGATGCCAATGCCGCTATGCCTTACCCGGATATGGGGTTCGGTGCTGTGTCGGCTGAAGACGTGCAGCGCATTGCCCTGACGGCCATGGCCTATGAGTTTGGTGAAGTCACCACAACCGACAATCTGATGCAGCGTATTGCTGAGGCCGTTAAACAGTAAGCAGTCCCTGAATTGCCTCTGACTGGCTTGAGAAGAACGAACAGCTGTCCGTTTTCAGCGCTGATCTGTATTTATCTGGCACGTCCACACCGTAGTTGGTGTTCGTGCGTGTTTTTTCAGTGCGTTTATGACTGTTGCCGGAGTTCCTGCTCAGTACGTAATGAGCAGGAGTAATTAAGTGTTTGCCGGTATTCTGCTGTCTGTGATGGCGTCCTGTGTCTTTGGTGTGCTGTCTTACTACAGCGTGCTGTTACTGCCACTCAATGGCTTTGGCATTGTTGCCTGGCGCGTTGTGTTTACCACTGGCATGTTGTTGCTGGTGATGTCTCTTGGCCGTTTCTGGCCACTCTTTATTGCCCAGTTCCGCAGTCTTCTGCAGCAGAAGCATGGTTTGCTGATGGCCATTGGTGGAACCGCATTACTGTCGGTGCAGCTGGCATTGTTTGGCTGGGCGCCGATCAATGGTGAAGGCCAGGCGCTGGCCATGGGCTATTTTCTGTTGCCGTTAACTCTGGTGCTGACCGGGCGGGTGATCTACGGCGAGCGCTTAACGCCGATGCGCAGAGCTGCGGTGGCCTGCGCTTCTGTCGGTGTGCTTGCCGGGTTGGTGACTACCGGCGGTTTTTCGCTGGTGTCGCTGATCGTAATGCTCGGTTATCCGCCGTATTTCCTGTTGCGTAAACGCCTGCCGCTGAATGCGCTGAACGGCGTCTTCACGGAGAATCTGCTGCTGGTTCCAGTAGCTATTTTGATTCTTTTCTACCAGAGCTTTAACCCGGCCTTTTTTGCGCAACATCAGCAGGGAGCCTGGTTGCTGTTATGTGGACTGGGAATTGTCAGCGCCACGGCGTTGCTGTGTTACATGGGCGCCAGCCGCAAACTGCCGATGGTGCTGTTTGGTCTGCTGGGATATGTCGAGCCATTATTGCTGTTCGTGGTGGCGCTGCTGATCGGTGAAACCATGACGGTACAGCATCTGTGGACCTATATCCCCATCTGGCTGGCGGTACTGTGCCTGGTGGCAGAAGGTGTGCGTAAACTGCTGCGCCAGCAGCGCAGCGGCTGAGTTTTGCTGGAATGGAGGTCAGGCGTGAGCAGTTAACAGCGCCTGCATATCGTTTACCAGCAGTTCATTTACTTCATCACTGCTGAGTTCATCGAAGGAAATAAACTGGATAAAGCGTCCGTTCTGCAGCTGGAACAGGGCCTTGGCCAGGTGGTAAGCATCGGCTCCTGTGTTCACTTTGCCGCTGGACTGCAGTTTCTCGATAGGTGGCACCAATGCCATTGCGAGCTTGTGGTCGAGAGAAATATAACCCTTGCTGAAGCGTGATTCTGAATCACTGACAGATGACGCAATCACCTGACGCCACAGGCTTTTATCCAGGTGAGTCACGGCATGGCGGCGGATGACCCCGGCGAACAGCAGCAACAGGCTGGTCAGTGAATCCTGATCTGCGCTCAGGTCTTCATCAATTCTGCCTAGCAGCTCGCGGTCGCTTTCTGCTACCACGGCCATCAGTACGCCGGATTTGGTGCCGTAGTAGTTGTGCACAGTAACGCCTGAAAGGCCTGCTTCTTCGGCAATACCGTCGATGGTAGTGCCTTCGTAACCAGCTTCCATAAAGAGTTTGCGGGCGGCGGCAACAATGCTGCGCTTACGGTCTTCTTTTTGTTTCTCCCTCAGGCCTGCCAAGGCTGTTCTCCTGCGTCATCGGTTTCGTCGGATTGTCAGCCTACTCTATCCTAAACTTGTTCGAGATAAAAACTTTTACTTGAACTAAAGTTTTTGCCCGGGTTATGTTTATTACAGTGATTGAGCGACCAACATTGAGCTAGCAACTGAGCAGGGGAACGATGATGAGATTATTCAAGACCATGATGGCTGCCGCTGTATTGGCCGGCGGACTGTCTGCGGCAACGGCCAGCGCCAAAGAAACCGTGAACGTCGGTGTGTGCGTATCCTGGCCGGGTTATTCAATGATGAAACTGGCCAGCGAACAGAAACTGACCGGTGATTACGACCTGGAATTCACCATTTTTGAAGATCCTCTGGGCGGTCATTCTGCGCTGGCGGCCGGTCAGATCGATGTGTATGGCTGTACTGCAGACTACACGCCTTTGGTTGTCGACCGTGGCACCGATGTCGTGAACGTGGCGGACCTGAACCCATCCTATGGGGTTGACCATATTGTGATGGCTGCTGACACCAATCCTGAATCCATCAAGGGTAAGAAAGTTGCAGCGCCTCAGGCGTATATCGGCAACCTGCTGATGGGGTTATGGCTGGATGATAACGGCATTAAACCGGATGACGTTGAATGGGTGAACCTGAACGCAGATGAAGCCGTGGGACCAATGATTTCCGGCGATCTGGCGGCAGGTTACATGTATGAGCCATGGATCAGTAAAGTGCTGGAAGCTATGCCTGGTGCATCCAGTGTGGTGAATACCGAAGATGCAGACATGCTGAAAACCGGCATCTTTATGGATGCCCTGTACATGAACAAGAACTTCATTAAAAAAGACCGCAAGGCGGCATTGGCAGTGCTGAAAGCGCGTTGGGATGGCCTGGCTTACTGGCATGAAAATACTGAAGCTGCGAATAAGCAAATTGCCAAATTCCTGCAGTGGCCGGAAGAAGACATCGCCTATGTTGTGGGTACTAATGGTAAGTATTTGTCCGGCGGTATCTATCTGTTCGACTTTGATGAGTCTGCCCGTATGTGCGGCGTGCTCGACGGTGAACCTCCGTTCGGCATCGCCAATGGCGGTATGGCAGACGCACTGGCTCTGACCAATGACTGGTGGATCAAGTTGGGCGTGATGAAAAATAAAGTCGATGTCAGCAAAGGTATCGATTGTTCTCTGATGGGTGACCTGGTTAAGAGCGGTTACCGTCAGTCTCTGTCTGCCCGCTGAGCTCATTGCTCACGGCTGACAAACCCGGCGGAGCTGCCTGCTCCGCCAACACCGTAAACGGATGGTTTGTATGTCCGAAGTAACAAGTCAGAAGACAAAAGCGCCGTGTAAAAAGCGCTTTCTGGAAGTCCGTAAGCCAGTATCCCGCCGACAGAAAATTATTTCCGGCGTTGGTGTCTGGGCCGTATTTTTTGCTGTCTGGTATATATCTACCCACGCTGGCTGGGTAAATAAATTATTGGTTCCGGCACCGGATCAGGTGTTTGGCTGTTTGTATGAGCTGATCGCAGAGCGTGGTTTTATTACCGATATTGGTATATCCATTGCCCGTGTGATTGGTGCCTTCCTGATGGCCTGCGTGGTGGCAGTACCTCTGGGTATTCTTATGGGTACTTTTCCGGCCATCGAAGCTGTATTTGCTCCCTTTGTATCGGCATGGCGCTACCTGCCTGCGCCGTCGTTTATTCCGATTCTGCTGATGTGGTTTGGTACCGGGGAAGCTCCGAAACTGGCACTGCTGTTTATTGGTGTCATTTTCTTCCTGATTACTCTGGTAATGGACGCCACTAAAAACGTCCGCGCCGAATTGATTGAAACCGCTCTGACGTTAGGTGCTAACCGTCGCATCACTCTGTTTAATGTGGTGTTGCCAGCCGTACTGCCTGACGTAATGGTGGCCATGCGCCAGATGCTGGCGATGGCCTGGACTTATCTGGTGATTGCCGAGATCGTCGCGTCCACGACAGGTATTGGTGCCATGATGATGCGTGCCCGCCGCTTCCTGAATACGGATGAAATTCTGGCCGGTATTTTAGTGATCGGGGCACTTGGTCTGCTGTTTGATCTGTTGTTTGCACAGCTTCACCGCTGGCTGTTTCCTTACCTGCGGGAGAAGCGCTGATGTCTGATGCGTTATTAACACTGACGGATGTCAGTAAAGAATTTGAACTGGCTGGCGGCAATACTATTCGTGCTGTCGACCGGGTATCCCTGACCGTTGAAAATAATTCAGTGTGTGTGTTTCTCGGACCATCTGGCTGCGGTAAATCCACTATTCTGCGTATGATCGCCGGGCTGGAAGAGCCAACCTCCGGTGACATTATGCTGAAGCAGAATCTGGTGTTTGGTCCGGCGCGGGAGCGCGGCATGGTGTTTCAGGCTTACACCTCGTTTGATTGGCTGAGTGTGCGTAAAAACGTTGAGTTCGGTATGAAAATCAACGGGGTCGGTGCCCGTGAACGCAAAGAAAAAGCGGAGCATTTTATTAAGCTGGTGGGGCTGGAAAAATTCATTGATGCCTACCCAACGCAGTTGTCCGGAGGTATGCGTCAGCGCGTGGCCATCGCCCGCACTTTGGCCAACGGCCCTGAATTATTACTGATGGATGAGCCGTTTGGCGCGCTGGATGCTGAAACCCGCTGGCACATGCAGGAGCTGATGATTCAGATTGCCAATGAGGAAGACACCAGCATGGTGATCGTCACCCATGATCTGGAAGAAGCTATTTTCCTGGCCGATAAGATTATCTTTCTGTCGGCTCATCCGGGCCGCATAAAAGAAGTCATTATTCCGGAATTTAAAGCCGGGAAGCGGATTGCGGATAAAGAACATATTGTACAGCTGCCAGGTTACGCCGAGCTGGAACACAAACTGATGCGCCTGATGCGCGAAGAAGGTGAACGGGAATGAGCAAAAGTACAATGCGCACTGTCGTGATGTCGGAAATGACCTGGCCTGAATACGAACAGGCACTGAAAAACGATCCTGTCGTATTTATTCCCACCGGAGCCGTTGAACAGCATGGCCCGCATCTGCCGATGGGTGTGGACTACATGCTGCCGATGGCGATTGCCAAAGATGTGGCTGAAAACGTCGGTGGTATTGTCGCCGCGCCTGTGACTTACGGTTATAAATCCATGCCTCGTTCTGGTGGTGGACCATTTTTTCCAGGCAGCACTGGGGTGGACGGTCATACGCTTAGTATGGTGGTACGCGACATCATCCGTGAGCTGGTACGTCATGGGGTACGTCGTATTTGTGTGCTGGACGGTAATTACGAAAACCTTTGGTTTCTCAATGAAGGCATTGATCTGGCCATGCGTGAAGTTGGCGACAAAGGTGTACGTGTAATGTGTCTGCAGCACTGGGAATTTCTTACCGAAGAAACTCTGAACAGAATTTTTCCGGATGGGTATCCTGGAATTGAACTGGAACATGCCGCCGTGCTGGAAACGTCACTGATGCAGCATTACTACCCGGATACTGTGCTCAACGATTTACTGCCGGATAATAAACCGGCCGGTGCGCCTTGTTATGATGTTTGGCCGGCACGTCGGGAATGGGTTCCGGCAGAAGGTTCGCTGGTATCTGCAGCAGCTGCTACGGCAGAGAAGGGCGCCATTATGGCGGAGCAGTATCTGCAGGATATGAGTGCCGCCATTACCAAAGAATTTTACGGCAGTGACAGCTGAGGTCATGGATATGACGATTGCGTTTAACTTTACTGGCAAAAAAGTACTGGTCACCGGTGCCAGCAGCGGTATAGGGCTGGGTATCGCCAAAGCCTTTGCGGCTGCCGGTGCGGAGTTATTTATTCTGGCAGAAAACGCACAGATATTTGACGTTGCGAAGGAACTGCCTGGTAATGTGACTGCTCTGCAATGTGATATTTCCGATCGCGCAGCGGTAACAGAAGTACTGTCGGTTATTACCGAACTGGATGTACTGGTCAATAATGCTGGTCTGGAGCGGCCTACACCGCTTAACGGACCAACACCTCAGATTGACGATACCTTCGATAAAATTCTTTCAGTGAATATTTCCGGTACCAGTCATGTTACCCGGACGCTACTGAATGCCCTGAATGATGGCAGTAAAGTGATTCTGACATCGTCCATCTGGGGAAAAACATCGGTCGCAGAATTTTCTGCTTACGCCGCCAGCAAGCACGCCATGATCGGCCTGACCCGTACCTGGGCGCAGGAACTCGGACCACGCAATATCTGTGTGAATGCGGTATGTCCGGGCTGGATTAAAACCGAATCGGCCATGGCATCCTTAAAAAATATGTCAGAAACCAGTGGGCGCAGCGAAGCAGATATTGAAGCAGAAATCAGTGCAACTCAGGCGATTACTGGTCTGATGCTCCCGGATGATATTGCCGGACTGTATTTATTCCTCGCCAGTTCAGCCGCCAATAATATTACCGGGCAGGCAATCAATATCGACCGTGGTGAGGTTATGGCATGAGCGGACATCCTGATAAACCCCTGAAGGGAAAAGTCGCGCTGGTGACCGGTGCGTCCAAAGGTATCGGTCGTGCCATGGCGCTGGCACTGGCCGAACAGGGCGCCAAAATTGCTATCTGCCATCATGCGGATGCAGCAAATGCAGCAGCAACGCTGGAGTTACTGCAGCAGAAAACGCAGGCACTGGCTGCCGATATTGATGTGTCGGTGGAATTTCAGGTCAGTGTTTTTTTTGATCAGGTAGAAGCCGTATTAGGAACGCCGGACATTATCATCAGTAATGCCGGCATCATTCATGAAGCACCACTGATTGAAACCCGCGTGGAAGACTTTGATCGTGTTGTTGGCGTGAATCTGCGTGGGTGTTTTCTGGTTAACCGCGAGGCAGTGCGGCGTTTAAAAAGACAGAATATTCATCAGGGACGGATTATTAATGTCGCCTCTGACCTCGGCTATCTCGGGCGTGAGGACATGGTGTCTTACTGCGCCTCGAAAGGCGGCGTGATGAGTCTGACCCGCACGCTGGCGCGCGAGCTGGCACCAGGCATATTGGTAAATGCGATTGCTCCGGGGCCGATTGATACCGATATGACCAGTATTGAACATATGAGCGAAGACGCGCTGGCCAAGGATTTAAATTCACCACTGGCGCGCTTTGGCAGTGTGGATGATATCGCTGCCATGGCGGTTTTTCTTGCAGGGCCTCAGGCCGGGTTTATTACCGGTCAGTGTTTTGGTGTTAACGGCGGCAGCGTAATGCCCTGAATTCTGATTTTCGATTTATCGGCGTTGTGACTGCAGCGCTTTCTGATACGCCGGGCAGGTCCTCTGCCGGGCACTCTGTTTCGCGGAGAAGCAAGATGAGTAAAGATCCAAAAATCCAGCCGCGTTATACCGGCATTCCAACTTTTATGCGTACACCGTTTACCACTGATCTCAGTGAGATTGATATTGCTTTGATTGGTGTACCGTTTGATGGCGGCGTGACTAATCGTACCGGTACCCGACACGGGCCGCGTGAAGTACGAAACCAGTCCAGCCTGATGCGTACCATTAATCAGGCAACCGGTATTGCACCGTTCGATATTGCCCGCGTCGGGGATATTGGTGATGCCTTCCCGGAAAACCCGTTTGAGTTAATCGGTGCGCACAAATCCATTGAGGCTTTCTTTGAGCCGGTAAAAGCTGCAGGTGTACTGCCGCTGTCTGCCGGTGGCGATCACTCCATTACCTTGCCGATTCTGCGTGCGATGGCGAAAGATGGCCCGGTGGCGCTGGTACATTTTGATGCCCACTGCGACACCGGAGACGATTACCTGGGCTCCAAATTTCATCATGGCTCACCGTTTAAAATTGCCGCCGAAGAAGGTTTGATTGATCCAAAGAAAACCATTCAGATCGGCATTCGTGGCGGTATTACTGATCGTGATCAGTGGAAGTTCAGCTATGACAGCGGCATGCGTGTGATCCATATCGAAGAGTTCTATGAGATGGGGGTCGACGCAGTGATCGAAGAAATTCATAAAGTAGTTGGCGACAGCCCGGTTTATGTGACCTTTGATGTCGATGGTCTGGACCCAGTTTATGCTCCGGGTACCGGTACGCCTGAGGTTGGCGGCTTTACCAGTTTTGAAGCGCAGAAAATGCTGCGCTCTCTGGTCGATCTGAACATCATTGGTGGGGATGTGGTGGAAGTATCACCACCGTTTGACCCAAGTGGTGTCACTGCTCTGGTGGGAGCAACCATGATGTTTGAGATTTTGTGTGTGATGAGCGAATCACTGCGTCGTCGCAAACAGGGATAATTCCCCTGAGCCAGCTGTTGTGTGATTTTCGTTCTGTATCAGCAAAACGCCAGCGGCTGGCTTTCCCATTCTTCGCTGTCCCTGACCTTTCCCGACAGGGACATCAGACAGTGCGGACAATCCGGTCAAACGCCTGCAGGGATTCTGGGAATCCTTTAATATTCCTGTAGTGAATTTTTTATTTCTGACGCGAATATCCATCTGACTTATGGGTCTATTCGTCTCTGTTTCCGGAGTTGCCGCTATGTTCGCCGGCGTTATCCTGGCGGTGTCCGCCTGCATGTTGTTTGGTCTTCTCAGTTATTACAGCACTCTGCTGCCACCCATGGATGCTTATGCAATCTGGAGCTGGCGGGTGCTGGCCACTGTGCTGGTGGTGGCGGTGGCCATCACCATTCAGCGCAGCTGGGGACTGTTTATGCAGGAATGCAAAGCCCTGATTAAAGTGCCGGCACATCTGGCAGCGGCTGTATTTGCCGGGTTGATGATGGGCTTTCAGCTCGGGCTGTTTGGCTGGGCACCGTTGCATGGTGTCAGTCAGGATGTGGCCATGGGTTATTTTCTGATGCCGCTGGTGATGGTGCTGGCCGGACGTTTTCTGTTTAAGGAAAAGCTCAGTACCGTGCGTACCTTAGCCGTTGTCTGTGCTGTGCTTGGTGTCAGTGCCGAGCTGATCCGCAGCGGTGGATTCTCGTGGGTATCGCTGGTAATTATGATCGGCATGCCGCTGTATTTTATCGTTAAAGATAAGCTGGCGACGTCGCCATTATCGATGCTGATGGTTGAGCAGATTGTGGTGTTCCCCATCGCTATGGCTATTCTGATTTCTCAGAACTGGACGCCGGAATACTTTGCGCTGGAAGGCGGCAAAGCCTGGCTGATGATTCTGGGGCTGGGTCTGATCAGTGGCTGTTCGTTACTGTTTTATATCGCTGCCAGTAAAAAGCTGCCTTATGCCTTATTCGGCATGCTGGGTTATGTCGAGCCGCTGCTGATTTTTGTGGTATCGCTGGTGCTGGGTGAAGCTTTCACGGTACAGGATCTGTGGACCTATATTCCGATCTGGCTAGCGATCATTTTTCTGGTGTTTGATGGCTGGCTGCATCTGCGCAGGGGCCGTCAGGATGCTCTTGCGGCAGAACCGGGCTGAGCATTTACCGCAGTGGCATCACGGCATAAAGCCTGACGTCATGGTATCGCAAAGTGGCAATAAAACAGCGCTGCGGCTAATTTTCAGGCTTTGCAGAGATTGTCCTGATAAAGCCATTTAAGGCTTATAACTCACGGTTTTTGCCGGTTTTTCCTCCTGTTTAACCCCGCCTGATACGATAAACTCAGGCCTGTTAATTTATTTCAGCAGGCTTTTGTTATGGCAACCCAACTCTTTATTAACGGCCAGTTCGTTTCTCCGCTGCAGGGTAAAACCCTGGATGTCATTGATCCGGCCACAGAGCAGGTTTTTGAGCAGATTGCGGCAGCGACAGCGGAAGATGTTGACCTGGCCGTCAAAGCTGCCCGTACCTCGTTTGATGCCGGAGTATGGCGTAATAAAACGGCCGCAGAGCGCGGGGTGGTTCTGCGTAAAATAGAACAGCTGATTAACGACAGCCTGGATGACATTGCTGCGCTGGAAGTGAAGGATAATGGTAAACCTTTCCCGGAAGCTCAGTGGGATGTCGCTGACGCGGCCTTCTGTTTTGGTTACTACGCCGAGCTGGCGGAACAGATGGAAGCCAGTCCGGAAGAATTCATTGATGTTGGTGATGAGCGATTCACCTCGAAAGTGGTGAAAGATCCGCTCGGTGTGGTCGGCGCCATTGTGCCGTGGAATTTCCCGCTGTTAATGGCGGTGTGGAAAGTGGCACCGGCGCTGGCCGCCGGCTGCAGTATTGTGCTTAAGCCGTCTGAACTCTGTTCCCTGTCCTGCGTTGAGCTGGCGAAGATTATTCAGCAGGCCGGCGTGCCGGACGGTGTATTTAACCTGATCACCGGATTGGGCACAGAAGCGGGCGCTCCGATTTCTGAGCACCCTATGGTGGATAAGCTGGCCTTTACCGGTTCTGTGCCGACCGGTGCGCGCATTATGGCGGCCGCGGCGCAGGATGTTCGCACCGTCAGTCTGGAACTGGGCGGTAAATCGCCATTTATTATCTTCGATGACTGCGATATTGAAAAAGCAGTTGAGTGGATTATGTTCGGTATTTTCTGGAATCAGGGACAGGTGTGTTCAGCAACATCACGTGTACTGGTACATGAAGAAATCTTTGAATCCCTGATGGTGCGCCTGTGCATTGAAGCGGAAAAAATCACCATAGGCCCGGGCATGGAAGAGGGCGTGTTGCTTGGTCCGCTGGTGTCGGAAGGGCAGTACAAAAAAGTCTGCGGGTTTATTGAAGACGCCAAAACCTCAGGTATTGAACCTGTGTTTGGGGGTGAGCGCCCGCAGGGGCTGGATAGCGGTTACTATCTGCAGCCAACCATTTTTGCCGATGTACCAACGGATTCCCGCGTCTGGCGTGAAGAGATTTTTGGCCCGGTGGTATGTGTGAATAAATTCTCGACTGAAGAAGAAGCTCTGCGTCTGGCGAATGACAGCGAGTTTGGTCTCGGCGGTGCGGTGATGTCTGATGACCTTGAACGCTGTGACCGCGTGGCCAAAGGTCTGCGCTCGGGCATTATCTGGGTAAACTGCTCACAGCCAACCTTTACTCAGGCACCCTGGGGCGGCTATAAAAAATCCGGTATCGGTCGTGAGTTAGGTCGTTGGGGCATCGAAAACTATTTCGAAACCAAGCAGATTACCGCCTTCAGCAAAGACGAAAAATGGGGCTGGTATATTAAATAGTGCCTGTGGCGTTATGGCCGGCCGGTACAGATCAGGCATCCTTTATCAGGATGCCTTTCTTTTGCGTTCCAGCCGGTAATTAAATTTTTAGCATCAGCTGATAAGCAGCACAGTCCCCTGCAACACCAGCCAGCCAAAAATCCCGGCCAATACGTCGTCAATCATAATGCCAAAGCCGCCGTGTACTTTGGCATCGAGCCATTTAATCGGCCAGGGTTTGAGGATGTCGAAGAAGCGGAACAGGACAAAGCCGTACAGTAACCAGCCGAGATCCGCCAGCAAGCCGCCGCCCATGGGCAGCCACACCAGGGTAATCCACACGCCGATCCATTCATCCCAGACGATACCGCCGTGGTCGTGTACACCGAGATCACGTGAGGTGATTTCACACAGTACAACGCCAAGGGCGAAGCCGGCGATAAGGATGCCGAGGTAGGGAAGGGTCGGTACGCCCTGCAATAAAAACCACCAGAACGGCAGCGCGGCGATGGTGCCGAAGGTACCCGGTGCTTTGCGTGCGGTGCCGGAGCCCAGACCAAAGGCCAGCAGGTGAACCGGGTTTTTCAGATTGAGGTTTTGCAGGTCCGGGCGTTTGTTTGTCGGGGAGTGTTCAGAAGTCACAGGGCAGGTCCGCAGCAGATTATGCTGCGGATGATAGCAGCCTGCCGGGATCAATTTCCATGACGGTGACTTTGCCGTCGCCGCTGCGGATATCCTTCAGCCAGCGTTTGGCAAAATCCGGCAGGTAGTCGGTCTGTTTATCTTCCTGCTCGCCTTTGCATTCGAATACTTCGCCGACGTCGTCGACTTTCAGGCCGATGACCTGATTGTCTTTCACCTGCAACATGATGACGGTTGGCCGCACGGTCATGCCGATAACTTCCCGCGCTTCATTAAACAGGCTGAGCAGTTTTGTCAGGGTCGAGCCTTCGTGCTCTGTCAGTATCTCCAGCGCTTCGTCGTGCTTACCCTGCTCTGACATTTCCAGCAGCTCACTGGCAAGAGCGTGCAGACGGCGGTGCGGTTCATCGAAACGGCTCATGATATGGCCGAGCTGAGGGTCGTCGGTGTGGAATGTTTTGTACCACTGGCCGAAAGCGCACAGGTCCGGATTGCGTTGCTTCTCAAAGGGTACGTCTTTTTCCAGTGAGTTACGCAGCGCGGCGATCCAGTCACGGTGATCCTGTTCGCGGTCTTTCATTAACTGAATCAGATCGCGGCTGCGGGTGCGCTCTGATGGCTGATTGAGCAGACGCGCCAGCGACAGAATGGCACAGGCCTGGCCATCGTAATCGACCATATCGTACTGGCGGCTGTTGCCGGTGGAGACGTTGGTAGGCGTCAGCGCCGTTTCGGCGGCAATAAAGCGTACGCATTCAATGGGCACGGCGAAGTACTGTTTATGATGGCGGAAACTCAGGTATTCCATAGCAGCTCAATCCGGTTTGCAGATGTGATGTCAGTATAGATGAGCTGAGCGACTGCGCCGGAAAACGCGCAGGAAAAGTGCCGGGTAAGGCGTGATGGCCGCGAGTTTACAGGCAGTCCAGCGGGTCTATATCCAGATTCCAGCGCACTTTGCGCAGCGTCTTTTCGTTTTCCAGATAGCGCGTGATGACATAGGCCAGGCGGTGCAGCGCACGCCGTTCCCCGGCGTAGAATTGCAGCTGGAAGCGGAAGCGGCCATTGCGCCGTTCCATAATCGCCGGGAAGGGCCCGAGCAGATTGACCGGCGATACTTTTTGTCCGGCGTGTTGGCTCTGCAGCCACTGCTGAGCATAGGCGCGGGCATTCTGTAACAGCTGCTGCGCCAGATGGCGTTCTTCGCATTCGGCGCGTAACAGCGCCATATGGCTGAAAGGGGGCAGCTGTTGCTGCTGGCGTTCCTGAAGCAATGACAGCGCCAGTGCATGGTAACCACTGTCGAGCAGCAGGTTGAGCTGTGGATGATCGGCATACAGGGTCTGAATCCAGACTTCGCCCGGGGCTTCTGCCCGCCCGGCGCGGCCAGCCACCTGACAGATCAGCTGGGCGCTGTGTTCCATGCCACGGAAATCGGAGCTGAACAGCCCGGCGTCAGCATCAAGAATCACCACCATGGTCACATCCGGAAAATGATGCCCTTTGGCCAGCATCTGTGTGCCGACAAGTATGCAGGGGCCGCCGTCGTGAATATCGTCGTAGAGTTCGTCAAAGGCGGCTTTGGTGCGCACGGTATCGCGGTCGACACGGCGCACCGGGAAATCCGGAAACAGGCTCTGCAGTTCGTCCTGAATTTTCTCTGTGCCCTGACCTATGCCTTCTACCTGCTCACTGCCGCAGCTTGGGCAGATAGCCGGAATACCCTGCTGGAAGTCACAGTGATGGCAGTGCAGATGAGGGGGATAGTGATGCAGCGTCAGGCGTGAATCACAGTGGCGGCACTCGGCCATCCAGCCGCAGTCGCGACAGGCCAGCAGTGGGGCGAAGCCACGGCGGTTAATAAACACCAGTACCTGCTTGTGGTTGTGCAGGTGCTCATACATTTTGTTCAGCACCGGCTGGGCAAAACCTGCGGTGAGTGGCTGGTGCAGAATGCTGTGCAGTTTCATGCCCGGCGCTCTGGCGTTACCGGCGCGTTGCGTCAGCTTCACATGCAGATATTTACCCGACAGGGCATTGTTCAGGGTTTCCAGTGATGGCGTGGCGGAGCCCAGCACCACAGGCACTCCAGCGCGCTGGGCCCGCACCAGAGCAAAATCCCGGGCGGAATAGCGCAGACCATCCTGCTGTTTAAATGAGCCGTCGTGTTCTTCATCGAGAATAATCAGACCCAGATCCGGCATGGGTGTAAACGCGGCGGAGCGGGTGCCGATCAGAATACGTGCGCCGCCCTCGCGGCACTGGCGCCAGCCCTGCAGGCGTTCTCGATCATTGAGGCCGGAATGCAGCAGCGCGACAGGCACATCAAAGCGCGCCTGAAAGCGTCGTACCGTCTGCGGTGTCAGGCCGATTTCCGGTACCAGCACCAGTGCCTGTTTGCCCTGTTCCAGTACGCTTTCTATAAGACGCAGATACACTTCGGTTTTGCCCGAGCCGGTGACGCCTTCCAGCAGCACCGGGCAGAACTGATTCGCTTTGGCGGCAATGGCTTTCAGCGCATCCTGCTGCTGGGCATTTAAGGTGTGGGATTCCTGCAGTTCGGTGACAACCGTGGGGAGAGGCAGCTTCTGTTGTTCGCGGATCAGTCCGGCATCAGCCAGTGAGCGCAGCTGCGCCAGGGTAAAACCCAGGCCGGTCAGCTCGCTGTGTGGCCATTCGTCCTGTTCTTCATCAAACAGTCGCCACAGCGCCTGTTGTTTGCTGCCGCGTAGTTTTGGCTCCGGGTGATAGTCATTTTTTATCCACACCCGCTCATCGGCTTCGGCCAGATCACAGCCGCGGCGCAACATGGTGGGAATCATATGCTCCAGCACTTCACCCATGCTGTGGTGATAGTAGTCGGCCAGCCAGCGGCACAGCGACAGACTCTCTTCGTTGATCAGAGGTTCGTCGTCCAGGCGCTCTAATAAGGGTTTCAGCTTGTTGTGCGGAACTTCTGTCTCGGAGCGGCACTCCAAGACGATGCCAGTGAGCAGCTGACGGCCAAATTCGACGCGTACACGTTGGCCGGGGCGGTAATGTTCACGGGTCTCGCCGTCCAGCGGCAGATAGTCAAATGTGCGGCGCAGAGGCAATGGAAGGGCTATGTCGACGACAAAAAAAGGCATTAAAAAAGCTTGCTGCTGGGGTCGGCTCTGGTATTATGCGCGTCCTTATTGCCTATGCAAGAGCGATTTTTCGTGGAGCAGGGCGTTTTTAACCCGGTAGCGCGGTACCTGAGGAGGTTCCCCAGGCAGCGGCGCGAAGACTGAGAGGTGTCCAATGAAAGAAGGTATTCACCCAGAATATGCTGAGCTGGTAGCAACCTGTTCCTGCGGCAACGTAATCAACACTAAATCCACTAAGCCAGGCACTATGTACCTGGACGTGTGCTCCGCTTGCCACCCGTTCTACACTGGTAAGCAGAAAGTTGTTGATACCGGTGGTCGTATCGATCGCTTCAACAAGCGTTTCGGCAGCTTCAAGAAGTAAGCTCAGCCCGAATGCTGAAAAACCCGCCAAGAGCGCAATGCTGTTCACTTAAGCGG